>JAYUYU010000045.1:0-7950 GCA_043752365.1 Myxococcales bacterium
GCGCCGCCAAGAAGGTGCGCGATGCCGGCTTCGAGAAATGGGACACGTACAGCCCATTCCCGGTGCACGGCATCGACGCCGCCATGGGCATCAAGATGACGATCTTGCCCTGGTTCACGTTGATAGCGGGCCTCACGGGCTTGGCCACCGCCATCACCATGCAGTGGTGGATGAACGCCTACGACTACCCGTGGATCGTCTCGGGCAAGCCAATTTGGAGCATTCCGGCCAACGTGCCGATCATGTTCGAGCTGACGGTTCTGTTCAGCGCCATCACGACGCTGGTCGGCATGCTGATGCTGAACGGCTTGCCGCATCCGTCGCATCCGCTCGACATGGTCAAGCGCTTCGCCCGCGTCACGGACGATAAGTTCTTTCTGCTGATTCAAGCAGCCGACGCCAAGTTCGACGAGAAAGAGTCGCGCGAGCTGATTGACGGCACGCACCCGGTCGCCGTCGAAAACGTGCTGGAAGACCGCGTCACGCCCGATAGCTTCCCGACCGGCTTGGTCTACGGCTTGATCGTCGTCACCTGCGCGGCGCTGGTGCCGGTCGCGCTAGCCGTCAAAGCGCGTCACTCCAAGAGCGACAAGCCGCGCATCCACCTCATTCAGGACATGGACGCGCAGCCCAAGTACAAGGCGCAGCGCGAGAACCCCATCTTCGCCGACGGCCGCGCTGATCGCGAAGCATTGCCGGGCACCGTCGCGGTCGGTCATCTCAACGAAGACGACCACTTCTTCCGCGGTCGCGCCAACGGCGCCTGGGCCCGCACCTTCCCGGCGCAGGTCGACCTCAGCGAAGAGACGATGACGCGCGGCAAAGCACGCTACGGCATCTACTGCACGCCATGCCACGGCCAAGCCGGCTTGGGCGATGGCATGGTGCACAAGCGCGCTGAGGCCCTGGCTCAGGGCGGTTGGATTCCGCCGACCGACATGACGCAAGAGTACGTGCGCAATCAGCCGGTGGGCGAGATTTACAACGTCATCAGCAACGGCGTGCGCAACATGCCGGCTTACGCCCCGCAAATCGCGCCGGAAGATCGCTGGGCGATCGTCATGTATGTGCGCGCTCTGCAGCGCAGCCAAGCCAGCAACCTCAACGACGTGCCCGAGTCCGAACGCGGCAGCTTGAAGTGAGAGACGACATGGCAACGGAAAAAGGCAACAAGGACGCGGGCAAGCAGCCCAAAAAGTCGGCCGAAAAGGCTGGCGGCGGCGGCAGCTCGGGTGGCTCGAGCGGCGGCGGCGGTGGGCACGGCCCAGAGTACGGCGCTGACAACATCCGCCTCGGCGCCCATGCCCAGTCGCTGTTCGGCAAGGCTGCCGGTGTCGGTGTGGTCGGCCTCGCCATCGCGGTCGGCTTGGGCGCGGCGGCGGGTGACGGTTTCCGCCGCTTCTCGCTGTCCTACGTTACGGCTTTCATGTGGGTCCTGGCGCTCTGCCTCGGTGCCTTGTTTTGGGTGGTGCTGCAGAACCTGGTGAACGCGCACTGGAGCATCGTGCTGCGCCGCGTTGCCGAGATCGTGGCTGCGCAGGCGCCGCTATTGGCCGTGCTTGCCTTGCCGATCGTCGTGCCCATCTTCATGGGCAACTCCTCGATTTACGTATGGTCGAACCACGAGGCGATTCGGCACGACCACCTCCTGGAGCACAAGGCGGCCTACCTGAACCCAACGGCGTTCCTCGTGCGGTTCGTCGTCTATTTCGGTTTTTGGACGTGGCTCTCGCGCTACTACCTGAACAGCTCGCTGGCCCAAGACGCCAGTAAAGAGCCGGCAGTCATCATGGGCAAGATGCGCGCAGTCGCAGGCCCGGCGATGATCGGCTTCGCGCTGACCATGACCTTCTGCGCCATCGACATGTTGATGTCGCTCGACCCGCTGTGGTTCAGCACGATCTTCGGCGTCTATTACTTGGCCAGCTGCGTGCTGGGTAACAACTCGTTCGTCGCGCTGGTAGCCATGTGGCTGCAGAAGCGCGGCGTCTTGGCCAAGAGCGTCACGACCGAGCACTTCCACGACTTGGGGAAGATGATTTTCGCCTTCACCATCTTCTGGGCCTACGTCGGCTTTTCCCAGTTCATGCTGATTTGGTACGCGAACATCCCGGAGGAAACGGGCTGGTTCAAGGACCGCTTCGAGGGTGGCTGGTTCGGCGGCTGGGGCCTGCTCAGCGCGACCTTGCTGTTCGGCCACTTCGTGATCCCGTTTTTCGGCCTGGTCTCGCGCCACATCAAGCGCCGCCGTCCGACGCTGGCTTTCTGGGCCATCTGGCAGCTGGTCATGATCTACCTGGATATGTACTGGCTGGTGATGCCGACGATTGCTCCGCACACGGCGGGCCCGTCCTTCGCGCTGGTCGACCTCGCCTGCGCGGTCGGCATCCTCGGCGTGTTCATCGCCGGCATCGCCCTGCGCGCCAAGAACCTCAACCTCATGCCCACCAACGATCCGCGGCTGCCCAAGTCGCTGGCTTTCGAGAATATCTGAGCCATGGCAACCGAATCCGACAACGTCAATTCCGGTGCTCTGGGTACGCTGCTGGCTGTCGGCACCATCGCCACGTTGGGCATCGCGCTGGTCGTGACCGCGCTGGTGCGCGCCGAGCTTGCCGAGGAAACGGATAAGAAGGAGGTCGGCGCCGACCGTCCCTACCGCGACCTGATCGCGGAACAGACGGCCAAGATGGCAGCGCCCGCTGCTTACGTGGACCGTGGCCGGGGCTTGGTTTCGCTACCCATCGACCGCGCCATGGAGCTCACTGTCTCGGGCCTGATCAAAGACCCCAACAGCGCTACTCCCCCGGCTCCAATCGGTGGCAGCGGCGGGACCGGCGGCGGCGGGACCGGCGGCGGCGATGCCGTCGGCGGCGGTAGCGCCGAAATGGGTGGCACGAGCGGGGCTGGCGGCAGCGGTGGCACCCGCGCGGCCGGCGACGCCAAGCCCGCCGAAGGCCAAGCCAAGCCCGCTGAAGCAGTCGCGCCCGTGCCCAGCGAAGGCAAAAAGGACGAGAAGAAGAAGGACGGCCCCAAGCCGAAACCTGCCGCTCCCGTCCCTGCTACACCCGCTGCACCCGTTCCCGCTGCACCCGTCCCCCCCGCACCTGTACCCGCTCCCGCTGCACCCGCTCCCGCACCGAATGGTCAGTAGCCTGCTCCGCCACGGAGCGAGCGCGCTCGTCGCCGCATCGCTCGCCTTCACCTCCGCCGCCGAGGCGGATCGGGTGCAGGCTGCGGACCGCACGGAAGAGGCGCCCAAGCGCCTCAAAGGTGTGGACGTCATCGAACACTTGGGCGACCGCGTACCCGAAGGGCTCGCCTTCCGCGACCACGACGGCAAGGCCGTCAAGCTCGCTGACTACCTGCACGCCGACGTGCCGGTGATCTTGACGTTCAACTATTCGAGCTGCCCCATGCTGTGCAACTTGCAGCTGACGGCGTTCGTTGCGGGGCTGAAGAAGCTCGACTTCACGGCCGGCAAGCAGTTTCGGATCGTCACGGTGTTGCTCGACCCGAAAGAGACGAACGACACCGCGCATCGCTTTCGCGCTCGCTACTTGAGCCAGTACAGCCGTCCCGGCGCAGAACCTGGCTGGACGTTCTTGACCGGCTCGGACGAAAACATCCACGCGCTCGCCAACGCGGTCGGCTTTGCCTACAACTACAACGAAGCCCGCGGCGAGTACGTGCACCCGGCCGCCATCACCTTGCTCAGCCCGGAGGGCAAAGTCGCGCGCTACCTGTACGGTCTCGAATACCCTGAAAAAACCCTACGCCTCGGGCTGGTCGAAGCCTCCGAGGGCCGAGTCGGCAGCAGCCTCGACAGGCTGGTGCTGTATTGCTTCCACTACGACTCTGCCGAAGGCCGCTACGCCCCCATCGCCGCTCGCATCATGCAGCTTGGCGGCGGCGTCAGCCTGGCCCTCTTCGTAGGATTTCTGACGATTCTCATTCGGCGCGATAAGAAGCGCACTCTGGTCGAAAGCACAGCGCAATGACTCTTCACCTGCTCGCCCTGCTGGCCGAACCGGCTCTCCCCAAGTTGGCGCCATCGGATTCCTTTTGGCTCCCCGCCGACGCGTCGGTGACTACGCGCAACATCGACTGGGTCTGGGACTTCATGCTCTGGATGAGCGTGCTGACGTTGTTGGCCATCGTCGTCGCCATCTTCCATTTCGTCACCAAGTACCGAGCCAAGTCCCGCGCCGCCAACGAGATCGCCGAGACGAGCGCCGAGCACAACACGGCGCTCGAGATCAGTTGGTCAGTTTTGCCGCTATTCGTGTGCATCGCGCTGTTCGTCTGGGGCTTCAAGGGCTTCGTCGACCTGCGCACTCCGCCGAAGGACGCGATGGAGCTCCACGCCAACGCGCAGAAGTGGAAGTGGACCTTCGACTACAAATGCCCGACCGGCGGCATAACGCACGACACGCTGCACGTGCCCATCGATAGGCCCGTGCGCATGCTGATCAGCTCGGTCGACGTGTTGCACGCCCTCTACATGCCCGACTTCCGCACCAAGATGGACGCTGTACCTGGCCGCTACACGGACCTGTGGTTCCAAGCTACCAAGGCCGGTGCGTACCCGATCTTCTGCGCCGAGTACTGCGGCACCTCGCACTCGGACATGCTGTCGCAGGTTATCGTGCACCCCGCGGGCGGGTACGAAACCTGGCTCAAGGCCGCTTGTATCGAGGCAGACACTCTGACAGGCCCAGAGCGCGGCAAGAAGGTCTCCAAGACCCAAGGCTGTGACACATGTCACTCCATCGACGGCACCCCGAAGATCGGCCCGACCTGGAAGGGTCTGTTCGGAAAGACGGAAGCAATCGTCGGCGGGCCCAGCGCACAGGTCGATGAGAACTACCTCCGCGAGTCCATTATGGATCCGGCGGCCAAGGTGGTGCAGGGCTACGCGCCCTCCATGCCCACGTACAAGGGCAAGCTGAGCGACAAAGACCTCGACGGCCTCATCGAGTACATCAAGACTCTGAAGTAAAGGACCCAGCCATGGCGTCACCCACCACGACAGCCGATGCGGCGATTCCCCAGCAAACGGGCGCCGACGACAATTACCTGACCCACGACAAGGGCTTCGCGTCCTGGGCCTTCACGCTCGATCACAAGCGGATCGGCGTTATGTACCTGGCCTCCGTGCTCAGCGCCTTCGCGCTCGGCGGGTTCTTTGCCCTGGCGGTCCGCGCTGAGTTGTGGTCGCCCGGCAGGAACATCATGGGGCACGACACCTACAACCAGATGTTCACGCTGCACGGCGCGATCATGGTGTTCTTGGTGATTATCCCCGGTATTCCGGCGGCGCTCGGCAACATCATTTTGCCGCTGCATTTGGGCGCCAAGGACGTGGCCTTCCCGAAGCTCAACCTGGCCAGCTACTACCTGTGGATCATCGGCTGCGTCTGTATGCTGGCGTCGCTAGCCATCAACGCCGTCGACACGGGTTGGACGTTCTACGCGCCGTACAGCACCACCACGCAGACGGCCGTGATCCCGGCCGCGTTCGGCGCCTTTATCTTGGGCTTCAGCTCGATTTTCACCGGGCTGAATTTCATCGTCACCATTCACAAGCTGCGCCCGCCCGGCATGACGTTCTTTCGCATGCCGCTGTTCGTCTGGGCGCTGTATTCGACCGCGCTAATCCAGGTGCTGGCGACGCCGGTCATCGGCATCACGCTGTTGATGCTGATGGTCGAGCGCGTGTTCGGCCTCGGCATCTTCGACCCGGCGCTCGGCGGTGACCCGGTGCTGTTCCAGCACTTCTTCTGGTTCTACTCGCACCCGGCCGTCTACATCATGATCGTGCCTGCCTTCGGCGTGGTCAGCGAGATCATCCCCGTGTTCTCACGGAAGCGGCTGTTCGGCTACCAGTTCATCGCCATCAGTAGCTTGGCGATCGCCTTTTTGGGCTTTCTGGTCTGGGGCCACCACATGTTCACCAGCGGTCAATCCGTGCTCGCGGGCACCATTTTCAGCGCCATCACGTTTTTGATCGCCATCCCCACGGCCATCAAAATCTTCAACTGGGTGGCGACCATGTACAAGGGTCGCGTCCACTTGGACACACCCATGCTGTACGCCTTGGCGTTCTTGTGGGTGTTCACCATCGGCGGGTTGACGGGCGTGTTCTTGGCCGTGATGGGCGTCGACATTCACTTGCACGATACCTACTTCGTGGTCGCCCACTTCCACTACGTGATGATGGGCGGCGCCATCACCGCCTTCTTGGGCGGCCTGCACTACTGGTTCCCCAAGGCTTTCGGGAAAATGTACGACGAGAGGACAGGCCGCATCGGCGCGGTCATCGTGTTCGTCGGCTTGAACCTCACGTTCTTTCCGCAGTTCATCCTGGGTAGCCGCGGCATGCCGCGCCGCTATTACAACTACCTGCCGGAGTTCCAAGGCCTGCACCAGCTGTCCACGCTCGGCGCGTTCACGCTCGGCATGGGCTTCATCCTCACGGCCGTCTCGCTCGGCCGCGCCCTCAAGCACGGCAAGAAGGCGCCGAACAACCCGTGGGGCGGCGTCACGCTCGAGTGGACGACCGTCTCGCCCCCGCCCTACTACAACTTTCACACGCCCCCGCCCGTGACTGCCGGTCCCTACGACGGCTACGAAGACCTCGTCTATGACGAGAAAATCGGCGGCTACGTCGCTCGTGTTACCGGGGGCTCAGCCCCCGCCCTGCAGAAGTGAATTCCGCAGGATCCCACCCCCAGGTTTCGGGCCCGTAGCCCAAAACGCCTGAGCCCGGACTTAACAATGTCTGAACCCAGCACTGAGACTCACGCAGCGACCAAGGCGTCCGCCCCTCCGCCCGGGGCGCACGACGGTCACGGTCACGACGACCACGGCCACGCCGCGCACGATCCGATCCACACCGCCAACCCGCACCTGGCGCATCACTTCGATACGCCGCAGCAGCAGTTCGACGCCGGCAAGCTCGGCATCTGGCTGTTCCTGCTGACCGAGGTGTTGTTCTTCGCCGGCTTGTTCTGTGCGTACACCGTGTACCGCGCGATGCACCCCGAGGTGTTCGTCTACGCGCACTACTTCTTGGACACCAAGCTGGGTGCGGTGAACACCTGCGTGCTGCTCATCTCGAGCCTCACAGCCGCCTGGGCGGTGCGCAACGCGCAGCTGGCCGAAAAGAAGCTGTTGATGATCAACATCATCATCACCATTGCCTGCGCCTTCACGTTCATGGGCGTGAAGTACGTCGAGTACGCGCACAAGTACCACGATGGCCTTTTGCCCGGTCACAGCTTCAAGCCCAGGGAGGCCATCTGGGAGCTGAAGAGCTTCCGTGACAAGCACCCGGAAGCAGCTGAGTACGCCGAGAAGCTGGCCAAGCTCGACGCGAAGAAGGCGGAGCCCGCGGCCGCTGGCGCCAAAGCCGACGGCGTGACCCCAGCAAGGCTCGAGCGTCCGACGGAGGTAGAGCTAGAACCGCTGCTG
The DNA here is from genome assembly GCA_043752365.1 of Myxococcales bacterium. Lineage (GTDB taxonomy): Bacteria > Myxococcota_A > Polyangia > Polyangiales > Polyangiaceae > PMG-095. Next base: position 7,477 of record JAYUYU010000045.1, read on the forward strand.
GCGGCAGGCCTGGTGGGCCCCCGTTCGCTCGACCCGAGCGCGCACATTTCGCGCCCGCGGATGGCTCACGTGTTCTTCGGCATCTATTTTTTCATGACCGGCCTGCACGGTTTCCACGTGCTGATCGGCATCGGCATCTGGGTGTGGATGCTGCTCAAGGCAGCGAAAGGCCAGTTCGGCCCCACGTATTTCGGTCCGATCGATTTTACGGCGCTCTACTGGCACTTGGTCGATCTGATTTGGATCTACCTTTTCCCCCTGCTCTACCTGATCCATTGAAAGCCGGCAGACCATGAGCGACGACAAGCCCGAAGTGCACGAGGCGAAGGACAACGTGGCCAGCGATCCGGCAGGCTCCGTGCAAACGACGGAGACCCAGCCGACGAAGAGCGAAGCTGCGGATCTGAAGATGTCGTCCGCGAAGACCCCAGACGAGCCGACGAAAAACGACGGTCCTGCTCACGGCGGACACGG
>JAYUYU010000046.1:0-7950 GCA_043752365.1 Myxococcales bacterium
TCCTCGTCGTCCTCGTCGTCCTCGTCGTCCTCGTCGTCCTCGTCGTCCTCGTCGTCCTCGTCGTCCTCGTCGTCCTCGTCGTCCTCGTCGTCGGACGCCTCTCCGGCGGGGGGGCCTTCCTCGGCTTCACCGCCGGCCGGCGGCTGCATCGTGCCGTCGGAAGCTTCGGTCTCGCCGGCGGGGTCGTTCTCCACAGCGCCTTCGGGCCGTTCCGTCGGCAGCTCAATCGGGCCCTCGGGCGCGGTTTCGCCGATTTCGGTCTCGAAGGTCTCGCGCGACTCGTCGCTAAGCTCGGTGAACTCTTTCAACGTCGGCAGGTCACGCAGCGACTTCAAGCTGAACACTTCCATGAAGCTCGGCGTCGTGCCGTACAACATGGGCCGCCCCGCCTCGTCCTTTTTGCCCAAAATGCGAATCAGGTCGCGCTCGAGTAAACCCTTGAGCACCGGTCCAGAGTCCACGCCGCGAATGTCGTCGATCTCAGGCCGCGTGATCGGCTGGCGGTAGGCAATGATGGCCAGCGTCTCGAGCTGCGCGCGCGACAGCCGCACCGGCTTGGTCGACAAGTAGCCGCGCACGTACTCGCCGTACTCTGGGTTGGTTCGGAAGGCGTAGCCGCTGGCCACCTCGTCGAGGCGAATTCCGCGCCCTGCGTAGTCACGCTGCAGCTCTTCAACGAGCTCTTGCGCGCGCTTGCGATCGATCTTGGCGGCGCGCGCCAGCTCCTTAATGTCGAGCGGGTGATCGGAAACGAACACCAGCGACTCGACCAAACTCTTCAGATAGTGCGTCGTATCCGGAGTTTGCAGCTCGGCGCCCGTAGGCTCGCCTGCCCCCAGCAAGCTCTGTTCGTCTGCGGGGGCGTCCGCTCCCGAGCCGTCCGCCGGATCCCAACCGGAGTCCATCGCAGCGCCTTCGTCGCGGTCGTTCGCTACCGCTGGCTCGTCCGCAGCGGCGCCGCCCCGACGGGCGCGCGCGACCGCGATACGCTCGCGGTCTTTCTCGACGCGGCGCGCCTCGGCGTCCGCCCGCTCCTGTACCTTTGCGTCCGCCTTGCTGCGTGCCTTCTCGGCCGTCTCAGCGCGCGCTTGAGCTTTGACCTCGGCGGCCGCCCGCGCCTTCTCGTCGCGCTCGGCTTTGGCTTGCGCTTTCGCAGCTGCCTTCTCGCGCGCCTCGGCATCGGCCAACGCTAGCGCTTCGGCTTTGGCCATTGCCTTGGCTTTGGCGACGGCTTTGGCTTCGGCTTCCGCGAGCTTCTTCGCGGCGGCCTTTGCTTTGGCTTGCGCCTTTTTTTGCTTCTTGGCCTCGGCCGTGGCTTTGGATTTGGCCTTCGCTTCGGCCTTCTTCTGCTTCTTGGCTTCAGCCTTGGCTTTGGCCTCGGCTTTCTTTGTCGCCTTCTTCTCGGCTGCGGCTAGTGCCTTGGCCTTGGCCTCGGCCTGCTGGTGCTGCTTGGCAGGCTCGGCCGCTGCGGACTTGAGCGCTCTGGTTTTTTTGCGGGCGTTGGCTGGCTTCGCCTTGGTCGGCCTGGCCGGCTTGGCCTTGGTGGGCTCGGCGGTTTTCGCAAGCTTAGCCGCCTTCGCTTCTGCCTTTGCGGGCTTGGCGGACTTGGCCACCTTCGCGGGCTTGGCGGACTTCGCGGGCTTGATTGCCTCCGCAGGCTTGGCCGCTGCTTTGGCGGACTTGCTTGCCTTCGCAGGTTTGGCCGCTGCCTTCGCAGGCTTGTCCGCTGCCTTCGCGGGCTTGGTCACCTTCGCGGGCTTGGTCACCTTCGCGGATGGAGGGCTCTTGCCGCGGGGCGCGGACACCTGGGGCTGGGGTCGCTTCTTCGCTGCCATGTTCGATCGTTACTGGGAGCCTAAGGCTCGTCTTCTTCTTTGTGATCGGGATCCGTCAGCTCGGCCTCGTCGTCGAAGCTCGGTTCTGCGGCCGCTTCGCCACTGCGGGTGGCCAGCGCATTTTCTTCGTCGCTTTCGGCGCTCTCCAGCTCGTCCTCGGGAGGTTTGGAGCTGAAGCTGGCTTCTGCCGACATGGCAGCCTCCTCCATCACGCCAGCGTCCACCAGCGCGAGTTCGATGTAGATGAGCTCGAGGGGCCCGTCCTGTTCGAGGCGCGTCATGCGCAGCCGCGTCATTTCGAGCAACGCCAGGAACGTGACAATCAAGTCGCCACGCGAGCTCGCACCCTCGAACAGCTGCTCGAAGCTGAGTCGATTGTGAACCTGCAGTAGGTCCACCAACTGGTTGATGCGGTCCGTGATCGAGAAGCGCTCGAAGTCGATCTGGTGGTCGACCTTGGTCGTCGCGCGCGACAGCACGCTCTGGAACGCGTCGAGCAGCTTGAACAAGCTGAGCCCCGCGAGCGGCGCTGGCCCCTCCACGCTGGGCGCAGGCAAGCCGCGCACGAACACGTCACGCCCGAGCACGTCACCGCCGCCAAGCTGCTCCGCCGCGCGCTTGTACTTTTGATACTCGAGCAAGCGCCTTACGAGCTCGCCACGCGGATCGAGCCCGAGCTCGTCGTCGTCGTCTTGGTCGACCGGAGGCACCGGCAAGAGCATCTTGCTCTTGATGTGGGTGAGCGTCGCCGCCATCACGAGGTACTCGCTCGCGATGTCGATATTCAGCTCCTCCATGAGCACGATGTATTCGACGTACTTCGCCGCCACGAACGCGATTGGGATGTCGCGAATGTCCAACTCGTGCTGCTCGATGAGGTGCAGCAGCAGGTCGAGCGGCCCCTCGAACGTGGGCAGAACGACTTGGTACCCCCCAGCAGCCCCCTCCGGACGGGGAGCCAAAGGCGGCTCGCCGGGTGGAGAATTGCTGGGGTTTTCGTCCGTCATGAGGGGGGCGCAGCGTACATGACCAATAGGGCTTTGGCGATGCTAACTTGGGGCTTTCATGACGGCTCTTCCCGGTTCCCGCGCGCAAGCCCGCCGCTGCATAAGCTGTGGAGAGCGCTACGGTGCTGCGGTCTTGTTCTGCCCGAAAGACGGCACCCCGACAGGGCCGGAGCATGAAAACGTGGCAGGTGACAATTACTTGGGCCGCGTCATCGCGGGACAGTTTCGCGTCGAGCGCTTGTTGGGCAAGGGCTCGATGGCAAAGGTCTTCCTGGCACAGCAGCTAGGGCTCGACCGCCCCGTGGCGCTGAAGATTTTGCACCGCGAGCTGTTGCAAGACGAGAGCGCCACCGCGCGACTGCGACGCGAGGCTACCATCGGCGCCCGGCTGCGCCACCCCAACTTGGCAGAAGTGCTGATGCTGGGCGCGGTGGATGAAAGCGCCGAGCAGCCTGGCGGCGAGCCCTTCATCGTGCTCGAGTACCTAGATGGCATGTCGTTGACGTCGGCGCTTTTGGCCGGAAAAGGTGCGCTGGGCGTGGTGCGAGCGGTGCACGTCGCCTTGCAGCTGTGCGACGCGCTCGGCGAAGCGCACACGCTAGGCATCGTTCATCGCGACTTGAAACCCGACAACGTGATGTTGGTGCGGCGCGGGGCCGATAGCGACTTCGTCAAGCTGCTCGACTTCGGCATGGCTCGCGCCGGTCGAGACCCCGACTTTGCCACCCGCGACGGCGCCGTGCTCGGCACCGCGCGCTACATTGCCCCGGAGGGCGCGCAGGGCAGCAGCGTCGGACCAGAAGGCGACGTCTACGCCATCGCGACGCTGCTGTTTCAATGCATCACGGGGCGAACGCCTTTCGACGGCGCGAGCGCAGTGGCGATTTTAGTGCAGCAGGTCAGCGCCGTCCCGCCAGACTTGCGTGCCGTGGGCGTCGGACTTCACGCGCCGGCAGCCCTAGCCGAGCTGGTGGCTAAAAACCTGGCTAAAAACCCGCTGGATCGCTCAGCCAACGCGCGAGCCTTCGGTGCGGAGCTCAGCGCTTGCATGTTCGGCGGACGGCAGGACACGAGCATCACCGCCAGGCTGCTGGGAAGAGGCCTACCGTGACGCGGTCGCGGCGTTTCGCCTGGCTGCTGGGCATCGGCTCGAGCTTCGTTTGCGCGCCCGCCGTGGCGGCTGATCCCGAGACCGAGCCCCGTGTACTCAGCGGCTTCCACGCGCTCAATCGCCCCACCGGCATCGCCGAGGCCGGCTTTGGCTGGCTCACCCTGCCCGGCGCCGAAGTGTGCAGCAAAGCGGGTTGTAAGGACGGCGACACGAGCTTCGAGCTCGACGCTTGGCAGCTGTATCGGCAAAACCTGCGCTTGGCGTTCGGAGCCGGGCTGATGCTGGGCCTCATTCCGACGACCGACGCGCCCGCTCGCGATCCGATGGGGATCGACCGCAATCACAGTCGCAAGTACCTGACGATGGAGGGCATGCTGCGGTACTACCCGTACGTCGCCGAGAGCTCGGAGTTTTGGCTCGGGCTCACCGGCGGTCTCGTGGTAGTGAGTGATCGCTTTCAAGTCGTCGACGTCTACGACAAGCCGCTGATTGGTCCGTCGGGCGTGACGATTCGCACCGAGGGCGGCACGCTGGGGATTGCGCTCGGCACCGCGTACCAACTCTCGCAGCATTGGTCCGTCGGCGGGTCTTTTCGCTTTGGCAATTGGTTTTTGCCCGCCGAACCCGCCCAAAACCTGCTCGAAGACAAAGCCTCGGTGGCCGGCAGAAATTCGGTATTTTCGCTCGGCTTCAACGTCGCCTACCGGATTGGGTTGTAGGCGCGCGCGGTAAGCGCCAACAGCTCCGCGACCCGCTCGAAGACCAAGGCCAATATTCCCAACAGCGCCACCGACTTGAGCGGGGCCAACACGGGACCGATGAACGCCGGTGAAGCTGCCCGCGCAATCAGGGCGCTGGCTACCTCCAGCACCACGCTGGCCACCGCCAAGGGCGCGGCGATCGCGAATGCCAGCTCGACGGAGCCAGCGAACGCCTGCGCGACGGCCGACCAAGAGAAGCGCGACGACAGCAGCGGTGAAGACAACGTTGCTGCTACGCGCGCGGCGCCGCCCGTTTCCAGAAAAGCGATCGACGCCAACAGCGCGAACAGTGCCGCGACCGGAGGCAGCTGCTCGGGTAGCACCGGCAAACTCACGCTTTCGCGACCGCCTCGCAGGTCGTCCACCAACCCGCCGGCCATCGCGGCCACGTAGATCGAAAGCGAAGCCAGCAGCGCGACCGGCAGCCCGACGAGGGCTTCTCGAGCCATGGCCAGCAGCAACGGCCCACTACCGCTCACCTCACCCGCCAGCGCAGGCGCGATGCACAGCCCCAGCGCTAGCCCGAGGGCCAGCCGCGTCTGGGGCGGTACCGCGGAGAGCCCGAAGGCCGGCACCAGCGTGACCGCTGGCGTTGCCCGCGCCAAGCCGAGCGCCCAGGCCCGCGGGTCTATGCCCGTAGCCGCAAAGGCGGCCGTCAAAGCGTCCAGGATGCTCGGCGGCGGGGGTAAAGGGGCCATGGCGATTGACGCGGGAGCGGGGGGCGCGTTAACGGTGGCGCGCCCCCAAGGACGGCGTATGGGCCTGGATACTTCCACAGTCGGCTTCGAGACGGAACCAGTCAGCTTTAGCTACGACTGGAAGACGGTGGCTCTGTACGCGCTGGCAGTCGGCGCCACCCCGGAAGAGCTGGACTACCTCTACGAGGGTCGGGGCCCGCGCGTGCTGCCTACCTTCGCCGTCATTCCGGCCTACGTGCCGGTGAGTCAACTGTTCGTGAAGACGCAGTGTGACATGACCCGCCTGGTGCACGGCGGGCAAACGCTGCGCCTGCACCGGCCGCTGCCCCCACAAGGCACGCTCGTCACCACGGCCAAAATCGACGGCATCTACGACATGAAAAAGCTTGCGCAGGTGGTGCTCAGCACACGCACCACGCTCAACGGCGAGCCTTGCTTCGACACCGAGTGGCAGCTGCTGGTGCGGGACGCCGGCGGCTTCGCCGGCCCGCGCCCGCCCAAAAACGCAGCGCCAAAGCTTGCCGAGGGTCAGGGCGAAACACCCACGTTTAGCGCAGAGCAAGCCACGCGACCCGAGCAGGCGCTGCTGTATCGCCTGACAGGCGATTTGAATCCGCTGCATGCGGACCCGGCCTTCGCGCTCGCTGCGGGCTTCGACCAAGGGCCGATCTTGCATGGGCTTTGCACCTACGGCTTCGTGGGGCGCGCGCTGTTGCAGCACGCCTGCGGCGGCGACCCAGCGCGGCTGAAATCTTTCAGCGTGCAATTCAGAAAGCCCGTTTGGCCTGGCGACGTGTTGTCCACTCAGGGCTTCGACGTCGGAGCCGGACGTTACGTCCTCCAAACCAGCGTCGTGGGTCGGCCCGATGCCGTGCTGACCTCCGCCTGGGCGGAAGTCGCTTGAGGGAGATAGATCTATGACGGACGAAGACAAGAAGAGGATTGTTTCCGAGCCCCCGCCCCCCACCGACGAAATCGACGGCGAATGGGGTGAGGACGATCAAACGCTCATCCGCGAGATCCCCGAGGGCTTCGGCAAGTCGCAACCGGCGCGCGCGGCTGCTGCAGCCGCGGCTCCTAGCAGCTCACCGCCCAAAGCGGCCGAAGCCTCGACGCCTCCGGAGATGAAAGCCGCTGCGCCCGTCGTCGACAGCGACAAAGAAGACGAAGAAGAGGACGAAGACGAAGAGCCGGAGGAAGACGAAACTCCCGCTGCCAACGACGAGGACGAGGACGAGGACGAGGACGAGGACGAGGACGAGGACGAGGACGAGGACGAGGACGACGAAGTGCTGTCCCCTGCCGTCAGCGCGCCCGCCGCTACTGATTGGCTCCCGGACTGGGCGCCGTACGCGGTGTTGGCTGGCTTGGTCGGAGCCAGCATTGTGTTCGGCCTGGGGCTAGTTGGCGGTTCCGCCGCGGCCTCCGAGGAGAGTGACAACGCCGAGCCCGCTGCCTCCGCTGCCAAGGCGCCGGTCTTGAAAGCTCCCGCCAAGCCGAGTCCGCACCCGTGAGACTCGGCGCCATTTCTGCTTGGCTGTGGGGCACGCTTCTGGTGTCCGGCTGCGTAATGACGACCTTCGAAGGTCCCGGTGAGCCTCCGCGCGTTGCGGTGTCCCCGCTCGCCAGCACCGGGGCCAAGCCTAGTGAAGCCGAAGCCGCCAACGCCGCGGAGCTTGCGGGTCAGCCCTCGGAAATCTCCGCGCGTCACCTGCTCGTCTCGTACCAGGGCGCGCTGCGGGCCTCGCCGAGCGTGACGCGCAGCAAGGCCGAAGCCCAGACCCGCGCCACCGAAGCCCTCACCCGCGCAACGGCCGGGGAAGATTTCGAGGTGCTGGTCAAAGAATTCTCGGACGAGCCAGGCGCTGGCGAGCGCGGTGGCTCACTCGGCCGCTTCGGCCGCGGCATGATGGTGCCCGCCTTCGAAAAGGCGGCCTTCAAGCTGACCCCGGGCCAAGTCTCCGAACTGATCGAAACGCCCTTCGGTTTCCACGTCATCCAACGCACGGAGTAGCGCGGAGACGGCCGATGCTTTCTCTCTCCTCGCGCTGCCCGCGGGAAGCTTCTTTTCGGCGGCGCAACGAGGCTCAAGGTCAACCCGATCGGAAAAGCCCTTCTCAGTCCGCAAAAGTCACTTCGACCTCGAAGTCACTTCTCGCGACCTCCAAAAAGTCACTTCGACCTCGAAGTCACTTCTCGCGACCTCCAAAAAGTCACTTCGACCTCGAAGTCACTTTTGGCGTTGGGAGGCGTCGTGCCGGAGGAGTAAGGCGAGAAAAAGGCAGACGGGGGCGGGGAAATTTCGAGAGGAGGGATGGGGATGGGTCCCCGCCTCCCTGGAATCTCGGGCTCGCGCTCGTCAGCCGCGCAGCAGGTGTTTCGAGATGACCATGCGCTGCACTTGGCTGGTACCTTCGCCAATTTCGCATAGCTTGACGTCGCGCAGGTGCCGCTCGATGTCGAACTCGCGCGTGTAGCCATAGCCGCCGTGAATTTGCAGCGAGTTGTTGCAAACGCGCGTCGCTACTTCGCTCGCGA
>JAYUYU010000047.1:0-3115 GCA_043752365.1 Myxococcales bacterium
CGGGCGCGGCGTGTAGTACTCGCCGCCGTTGCGCCCGGCGTTGCCCATGTTCTTGATCTTGGCTTCATACAGATGCGACAGCTCGTGCTTCTCGACCTGTGAGCCAAAGCGGAGCTCGTCGATGTGGTCGATGACCTCGCGCAGGTTGTAGCCGCTGCTGATGCGGTTCTTGATCTCGCCGAAGATTTCCCCAATCTTGTATTCGATGGTGTTCGGCCCGCTCGCGCGCTGTTTGAACCCCATCAGATAGGGAAAGAGCTTGCCGTTGACGAAGGCGGTCAGGTCGTCGCCAGAGAGCGCGACGTTGTGATCGATCTTCCCGTCGTTGCCCTTGGGCGCTGCCCAGCTGGGCCAGCGATACTGCTTGTCGAGAATGAAGTCGTACTTCTTGCCGTCGAGCTTGGCTTCGGTGGCCTTGTCAGCTTCGAGAGCGTCCAGGTACTTCAAAAAGAGCAGCCACGAGCTTTGCTCGGTGTAGTCCAGCTCGCTGGTGCAGCCCGCGTCCTTCCACAGCACATCGTCGACGTTCTTGAAAACTTGCTCAAACACCGTCACCCATCGCTTCCGTGGTCATCGTCGTGTTCAGTCGCATTCCCGGCGCAGCAACTTATCAGGATTTGGGCAAAATCACGCCATGCAGGAATGGCCGCGGCACGCATCGCCGCCGCCTACCGGGGTAGGCAGGGGGCGTCGCGGGTCCGTGGGCGTCTGGGTGCGGCCGGTTTCAGCCCGCTCTCGCCCAATTGGAGCCCATAGCCTCCAGTGAGTCGACTCAGCCGCGCTGATTGGCTCAGGGTCTTGGTTTTCAGGTCGGTCACTCCACCGAGGCCTGCGCATGTTCGGCGCCTAGGCCGGCGAACGTGGCCAGCGCGACGCCAGCTGCGGTTGAGGCGCTCTTACGATGTCTGCTCTGCCCAGACGGCGGTCCCGTGCGCAACAATTTCCGTCAACCACGACCCTGCGCCAAAGGGCCCGACGACATGATTGGTTTCGTATCTGACACCGATTATGGCGTTCGCGCCGACTTGCACCGCAGCGCGCATCAGCTCGACGAGCGCCTCCTGGCGCCCCGTGCGGTAGTGCGCGGCGACCTCGTGGCGTTTGCTTTTCCACAGGGTCAGCGGGGGCGCTTCCCGAATGTCGGAGCCATTCACGATGCCCATCGAACGCAGTCGAAACCCAGGCAATTCGTGGACGGTAGAGACGAGCGCAGGGTGAATTGGCCACGTGTTCTGATACCCCTGGGTCATGAAGCGCGCAGCGTATCACCTATGCCGCGTGCCCGGACGCGGCCACCCGCCCGCACACAAAGGGACGTAAGGCTGTCCAGTCTGCCCAGTCGGCTTTTGTCAGAAAGCAGTTTCGAAGAGGCGCGAAAAATCCGATTGCACGTCGCGGAGGCCTGAAGGCGCACCGGTGTTGTGTCGGTCGTCGGGGCTTGCGCTTCAGGTGGCCGAGGGGGCTGCGGAAACGGCCGAGACTAGCGGTTCTTCTCAACCTTCGCTTTGGCGCCCCCGGCAAGAATCGAACTTGCGACCTTGGCTTTAGGAAAGCCCTGCTCCGATCGCGTATCAGCCTGTTTTGCGCCGCTTCGCTCCCGGCTTCGCGATATCCGGGGGCAATGCGGGGGCAAACTCCGCCAGCTTGCCGAAGGCCGCTCGAGTCGCGTCGGTCGCCAAATGCGCGTAGCTGCGTTGCGTGACGGCCACCGTGCTGTGCCCGAGCAGCTTGGACACGACCTCCAACCGCTCGCCTTCGTTGATGAGCAGGGTCCCCACGTGCCGACGCAAGTCGTGAAAGGTGATGTCCGGCACGCCGGCACGCCGACCCGCTAAGCGCCACGGCTCCGAATGCGCCCCGCGGGCGGGGTGAGATCCACGGTCAGCCGGCTTTCGCTCTTGCTCGCCGCCGCCCACATCCGATCGAGGCCGCCTGCGGGAGCAGCGCTGCCGGTGGTCGCGCTCGCCGTAGCGCCATCGCAAGGCAATCGGTACTCTGGACCAATGCGCGTGACATTGCGTTCTCCGGCGGCGACGGACATCACCTGCTTCCGCAACGACTCGTCGAATCGGTGCCGTTGCGGCGACGCTCCCCCGCCCGTGACACTTGCCGATGTGCTTGCGCAGGTTGAGCGCAGTGGCTTCAAGTGCGCGGGCTGTGACGAGCGCGTGGATCTTCACGATTCCGCGAGGTTCACTGCCTTTGGCAATATGGAGGCTGTCTTTGGCCTCGAGCGCTATGGGGTGGTGGCGCAATTCCCCGCCAGCACAACGACGGAAATCGTGGCGCTACCGCTGCCCGAACTGCCGCGGGACTGGATGCTCGTCCACTGCACGTACACTCCAAACTTCGGAGAGGGTCCGGGCTCTTTCGACGAGTCTCCGCAATTGCTTGCGCCGCAGGGGATGCAGCAGCGCTGGTGGCTGCCGTTTCGGGTTTGCGTGCCACCAGGGCCAAAGCGCACCCTCGCCATGTCCCTCGTGGGCAAGAATCGACCGTTGCCGGCCCCACTGGAGCTAGGTTTGCAAGCGTGCGAGTTGCTGATGCGTCACGAGCGCACTACGGCATGCGCGCTCGCCGCCGCGTCAATTGAGTCGTCGCTGCGAACCGCTGTAAAGGCAGCTCACGACGCGCGAGCGGTCGAAACGCCTCAGGCGCAAGGATTTGCACAGTGGCTGGGGTTGGCGCGCATGGTGCTGAACCCACCCATGGGAAGTGCATTGGTTGGCAGCTTGCGAGCCCTCGCGAAGGAGCGAAACTACGCTGCACACGGGGCTGGAGCCGACGCGCCGACACATCCGCAGGTTGCACATTGGCTCGTCGATGCTGCCCTCGTGTACGAGTGGGCGACTCACGCGACCTTGGTTGGCGGGTCTACGACCTAAGCGTCCTACGTCTTGCCATCACGAAATACTCGAACACGCGGTCTGTAGTCGTCGGGCCAGGCGCTCGCGGAGCCGGGTCTCACTCACGTACCAACGCCCGTTGGCGTGGCGCTCCAAGATACCGGCGCCGCGCAGCATGGCCTTCGCTGCCCGACGGCTGATGTTGCACGCCTTGCCGGACCTGCGCGCGCGTGGGCAGCGGTCGAACGTTTTGGAACCTCGTGGTACCT
>JAYUYU010000048.1:0-7947 GCA_043752365.1 Myxococcales bacterium
GGCAAGCTCGGCCCGCTCGGCTTTCCCAAGCTGGTTTGGCGCTTGAAAGTGGTCGGCCCGCACACGGCCCGCTTGATCATTTTGGGCATCCGCAAGAAGTTCCGCGGCCACCGCAAATACGCAGCGCTGAGCGCTTACCTGTATTCGAAGATGAACGCCGCCGGTAAACGGCTAGGCCTGGAAGGCGGCGAGCTGTCCTGGACGCTGGAAGACAACGGCCCCGTCAACACCGGCATCAAGCTGATGGGCGGCAAAAAGTACAAGACCTACCGGCTCTACGAAAAAGCCCTGTAGGAGCCTAAGCCAAGGGCGCGGCGCCGTGACGCGCGCGCAGCTTGTTCACGATAGCCAACACTTTGGGGCGGCTCAGCAGGCGCACTACGAAGGCGTGCTTGCCGGGAAAGTCGACGAGCAGCACGCCCACCAGCAGCGTGAGCAAGCCTTGCCCCGGCAGCAACAGCATGGCTACGCCCAGCAGCATCAGCACGACGCCCAGCACGGTGCGCAGCACGCGCAAGAGCACAGGCCGCTGCCCGGGCGACTCGGGCTCTTTTAGGTATTGGCACGGCAGCTTGGCCAGAAAGCGCGGCACCAGCACGACGCTGGCCAGCACGGCCACGAGCGAAAAAGCCCCCAAACTCCAGTCGACCCAGGGGTTCGACAACCAGCTAGAGAGCGTGCGGATCATGCTAGGTTCCGGCGCGGTCCATGTTGAGTCCGCGCCGAGGTTTGTCCACACTGGCTGCGCTGCTTTTGTCGCTCGGCTGTCAAAAAAGCGGGTCTCGCGTGGTGCGCGACACGGAGGGTCGAACGTTCGAGGCAAGTTGCACCGGGCAAGCGCCGTGCAAGTTCGCACAGAAGTCCGGCGCACAGCGCATCGAAAAACCGACGCAGACGCTGATGGTCGGCAGTCGGTTGATCGGCATTTGCGACGTGAAGGCGGGCGAAGCGCCCCAATACCCGTTCGACTGCCGGCCGCTGACTTGCGCCGGCGACTCGGACTGCCCGCCCCTGCACGGCATGAAAGACGGGCAGTGCCTCAACCGCCACTGCAGCGACCCGGCAGAAGCCATCGGCGTTCAAGATTCGATCATGCTGTGCCTGGCCGGCACCGGGCTCGGCCGCGAAACGCCGGCGCAAATCGAGCGCTACGCGCTAGCGCTCAACTGCGGTAACCCCTGCAAAATCCCTTCGCCCTGCACACCGCCCTGACGCTCGAGCGGGCCTGCCCGGGCCGAGTCGCCGCCGCCCCCCAAGCTTTCTATCTCGGCAACTCCGAGAAATTGACGTTTTCCACGAAAGCGCGGGTCGGAAGCGGGACACGGCCCGGTTCCTTGGCTACGCTGCGCGCCCGTCATGTCGAGCGCCATCGAGTCTGCCATCGAGCCTGCCATCGTCTTAGCCGCCTACGCGGAGCCCGTCGCCAGTGGGCGGCGCGTGTTGTTCATCGGCCCGGCTATCTCGGCCCTGCCATACCGCCTGTTGGAGCGCGGCGCCCGGCTAGTGCACGTCTGCGATCCGAACCCAGCGCGCGTCGCGGAGGCAACGGCCAAGAACAGTTCTAGCAACGTCTCGTTCTCGACACTGGCTGACGGCCACTTCGCGCTGCGCGACGGCGCCTTCGACGTGTGCATCGTCGAGGACGCGGGCATCAGTGATCCGGTCGCGCTGGTAAAGAAGATCCGCCGCGCGCTCACCCCACGGGGTGTCGCGCTGTTGGCGTCGCTCAACCCCGAGACGCGCGTCCCGCTCTTGCCGCACCGACCAAGCGGCGCCATCTCGCTCGACTACTACGCGCTGTACGACGCCGTGAAGACCGAGTTCGAGCACGTGCGTATGCTGGGCCAGGCGCCTTTCGTCGGCTACGTCATCGCAGACTTTGCGCCCGAAGGTACACCGGAGCCGTCGCTCGACACCGCGTTTCTGCCAAGCGGCGCGGAAGAGCCCGAGCTGTTCATCGCCGTCGCGTCGCAGCAGCCGGTTGACTTGGACGCGTTCGCGGTAGTGCAGCTACCCTATCGCAGCGTGGTCACCGGCAGCGCCGCCGCCGACAGCGAGGCCTTGCGCCGAGCGCGCGCCGAAGGCCTGGAGCTGCAGCGCAAGCTCACCGAAGCCGAGAGCGCGCTCGTTACCGAGCGGCAAGCGCAGGCAACCCTTCGCAGCAAGCTCCAGGAGGCGGACGCCGCGCGCGAAACCGACAAGCGAGCGCTGGCCGCGGACAAGCAGACTCGCGAAGCCGAAAAGCAGACTCTCGAAGCCGAAAAGCAGACTCGCGAAGCCGCGCGCGAAGCCGAAAAGCAAGCGCGCGAAGCCGCGCGCGAAGCCGACAAGCAAGCGCGCGAAGCCGAAAAGCAAGCTCGTGAAGCCGACAAGCAGGCTCGCGAAGCCGACAAGCGGGCCCTGGCTGCGCGCGACGCCAAGCTGCGCGAGGCCGAGACGCAAGTCTTCGCCCGCGACGCCGAGCTCAGCTCGCTCCGCCAAGAGTTGAAGCATCAGGCGGCGAGCCTGATCGAGCTGAATGGCAAGCTGAAGCAGGGCCCCCCACCCGAAGAGGCCGCCGCCGCCGCTGCCGATCTTGCGGCGCTGGAGCAAACCCTGGCCGAACGCGGCGAACACGTACGCAAGCTGGAGCGCGAGCTGCGCGAGGCCGAGCGCGTGGGCAAAGAGCTGGTGCGCCAGCTGCCCGGCGCAAGCCCGGACAGCGCCGCCGAGACGCGCCGCAAGGCGGGCGAGTCCGAGCTCGCGCAAAAGCTGGCCAAGAGCCAAGCAGATTTAATCGCGACGCGTTGGGCGCTCGAGGCAGCCGTGAAACGCGGCGGCGCCTCCGACGCGCCCCAAGCCTGAATTCCGCCTCCAAATCTCGGGCGTTAGTGCTCCAGCGCCATTGACAGACGCCGAGCGCGACTTAGCTTCCGTCGGTTTTCCGTTGGTCCCCGCCCGCTATTCGGCGACGTCCATGAGCTTACAGCATGAGTGAAAAGCGCGACTACTACGAGGTTCTGGGAGTCGCGCGTGAATCCGCCGACGACGACATTCGCAAGGCATACCGGCAAGCGGCGCTAAAGCACCACCCCGATCGCAATCAGGGAAATCCGGACGCCGAAGCGAAATTCAAAGAGGCGACCGAGGCGTACACCATCCTGGCGGACGCGGATAAGCGCGCCGCCTACGATCGCTATGGGCACGCAGGCCTCGGCGGCGGTGGCTTTGACTTCAACAACGCCGGCGTCGGCGACATCCTGAGCCACTTCCAGGACATGTTCTCCGACTTCTTCGGGGGCGCTGGCGGCGGCTTTGCCGGCGGCGGTCGCGGAAGGCGCCGCCAAGAGCGCGGTCAAGACGTGCGGGTCGAGCTGACGTTGACGCTGGCCGACGCCCTGACCGGCGGCAAACACGAGGTCGCGATCCACGGCGCCGTTAGCTGCGAGACCTGTCACGGCAGCGGCGCCAAGGCGGGCACCAAGCCCGAGACGTGCAGCCAGTGTCGCGGCGCAGGCCAAGTCACCGCTCAACGCGGCTTCATCATGTTCTCTAGCCCGTGCGCGCGCTGCCGCGGCACCGGCCAAATGATCGCCGCGCCCTGCGAAACCTGCCGCGGCCAGGGCGCCGTTGAGAAGCAACGCAAAGTGCTGGTCAACGTGCCCGCCGGCATCGATTCGGAGCAGCGGCTGCGCGTGCCCGGCCAGGGTATGCCCGGGCCCGCCAACGCGCCCGCCGGCGACTTGTACGTCGACATCGAGGTCCAAGGCGACCCGCACTTCGAGCGGCACGGCAACGATTTGGGCACCCGGCTCACGCTCTCTTTCGCCGAAGCCGCGCTCGGCATGGTCACCAAGCTGAAGCTGCCGGACGAGCGCGAAGTGATGGTGAAGGTCGAAGCAGGCTGCCAGCCGGGCGGCATCGTGGTGGTCAAGGGCGAAGGCGCACCCCGGCTCGATCGCGGCGGCCGCGGCGACCTGCACGTAATGATCGCCGTCCAAGTCCCCAAAAAGTTGTCGAAGAACGCCAAGCGGCTGCTGCAAGAGCTCGAGACGGAGCTCAAAGGCGATGCTTGATTCGGGTGTAGGCCCTGTCCCTGGCCGCCCAGCTGGGCGGCCTCGCCACATACGAAACCGGGCCTCTCCAGAACGAAACTGTCCGGCTCGAGATTTTTTCACAGGGAGATCGGGAGATCGGGAGTCGTGCGAGCGTGCAGTTTGGGCGCAACTCCGTTGCGTCGCATGCAGCGCTTCTCGAGCAACCGTTACGGCCTCGCAGGTAACGACGTAAATGACGCAACGAATCGGCGCCCCGAATTCAGGGCTCGCATGACTCCCGATCTCCAGATCTCCCTGTGAAATCTGGGAGTCGTTCAGCGGCGTTCGGGGTACTTGTCGGCGAGGGCTTTGAGGGATTGTAGGGTCGTGGCGCTGGGGTCGATGACGCTCGAGTCTTGGCACAGGAAGCGTTCGAGGTCGGGGGCAGCAGCGATGGCTTGGTCGAGGCGCGCGTCGCTGCCTTTGCTGTAAGCGCCGAGCGCGATCAGATCGCGCTTCTCGTCGTAGGCTGCCAACAGCGCGCGTGCGCGTTGCGCGGCGCCTTGCTGAGGTTTGGCGGTAACGTTCGGCATTACGCGCGAGAGTGACGAGAGCACGTCGATGGCGGGGTAGTGCCCGCGTGCCGCCAGGCGCCGATCGAGCACGATGTGGCCGTCGAGGATGCCGCGCACTTCGTCGGCGATGGGCTCGTCCATGTCCGAGCCCTCGACCAGTACCGTGTATATGGCCGTAATGGCGCCCTTTTCGCCCTGGCCGCTGCGCTCCAACAGCCGCGGCAATTGGGTGAAGACGCTGGGCGGATAGCCGCGCCGCGCCGGTGGTTCGCCAGCCGCCAGGCCAATCTCGCGCTGGGCCCGCGCAAAGCGCGTGATCGAATCAACCAGCAAGAGCACGCTTTTGCCCAGGTCGCGGAAGTGCTCGGCCACGGCCGTAGCAACTTGGGCGGCGCGCAGCCGTTCCAGCGGCGGAGCGTCGCTCGTAGCGACCACCACCACCGAGCGTCGTCGTCCTGCTTCACCCAGCGACTGCTCCAAGAACTCGCCCACTTCACGGCCACGCTCGCCGACCAGCGCCACCACCACCACGTCGGCGCTGGCTCCGCGCGCGATGGCTCCGAGCAACGTACTTTTGCCGACGCCCGAGCCGGCAAACAAGCCGACACGCTGTCCAACGCCCAGCGTGAGCAAGCCGTCGATGGCGCGCACGCCGGTTTCGAACGCAGCGCTGACGGGACGCCGGGACAGCGCGGCCGGCGGAGCACGATCGACCGGCACCGACGTGAGCCCAGCCGGCGCCGGTCGCCCGTCGATCGGTCGTCCCAAACCGTCGAGCACGCGCCCGAGCAAGGCGGCTCCGGCGCTGACCTGCAGCCCCTGCCCGGTCGCCTCGACCACGTCGTCGGGCCCCACGCCAACTGGCTCACCGAGCGGCACAGCCAAGGCTTCCCCTTGCTGAAAGCCCACCACTTCCGCCAGCAACGGCTCACCGCGTCGGCGGATCAACAGCACGTCCGAAATCCGCGCCCCAGGCAGCAGCACCCGCAGCAAAAGCCCGGTGACGCCCACGACCCGCCCTACCGGTCTGAGCGCCGACGTCTCTGAAAGCCTTGCCTTGAGCGCGTCGAGGTCCACCGGCTGGAGGCTAGTCGGGAATTGGGATGAGGGGGCGGGGGGTCAGGGGTCAGGGGTCAGGGGTCAGGGGTCAGGGGGGGAGAGGAGCGGAAGAGGCTAGAATTTAGGGGTCTTGTTGGAGAGTGGACCGTGGGGGGTGGGTCTGGGATGAGGACTTGCCCGGCCCCTCGAAACGGTGACACGATTTCCGCCGTGAAAGCACAAGCTCACCAAGGCCTCGCCGGAGCGCTGGTTTTGAGCCTGATTTGCGGCTGCCAGGCTTCCCTGAGCGCGGACGCCAACGTGAACGGCAACGGTGCCAGCGCCGAGGGCGAAGCAAACATGCGCGCCAAAACCTTCGAGCAAACGGAAGGCCAGGGCGAGATGACGCGCACGTCGGGGGCGACCTCGGCCGGGGCCGCTGACGCTTCGCGGGTGCTGCTGGGCGCTCGTCACGACTTGCAGCTGAGGGCCGGCAAGGCCACGGCCAATTGCGAGTGCTTGTCGGTGGCGCTGGGCGGCTCACGCAACAGCGCCATGGCGTGGAGCGCCGTGCCGCCCAACATCGACGAGAGCACGCAGCTCAGCATCGCGCTCTCGTCAGAGGGTCAAGCGTGCAAGGGTGAGCCCAAAGGTAGCCTCGGTGCGTCGTATTGGGGCTATCGCATCACGGGTAACGACGTGGTGGTGTTGGTGGAAGCCGCGCGCGGCGGCCGACCACTCACGAACGGCGCCGTCATCCCCAAACCGGTCGGGCCCGGCCAGGTTTTCGTGGCGCCGGCTTCGAAGAAGCTGCCGTACGGCCGCTCGTTAGAGGCCGGTCAGGGCCTGTGCAAAGTCGGCAATCCGGGCGAGCCGCGCAAGACGGCGTTCACCGAGCTGGAAGTCGGCCAGAATGCGCCCGCGCGCTCGACCGAGGCAGGCGCTAGCCAAGCTTCGGACGACCTCCCGTCCACCATCGAGTTGCCGAGCAACTGACAGCGGACGCTGGTAGGCTCCGTGCTCATGCGCAAAGCCTGGTACCTCGTGGCTTTGGCGGCCTTCACCTCGGGCTGCGCCAACGGCTCAGCCGTGGCTCGCTGCGCGCCCGAGCGCTGGGAGGGCGAGTGCCAGCTCGCTAGCGTCACGAAGGTCGAAGACGCCGAGTTTCCGATACCGCACGTGGTGATGGAGGCCGTCTATCGACCAATCGCGAACGCCACGTATCCGGGCTACACGCCTGGCGCGCTGGCAGAGCGCACGATGGCCAAGTCTAAGTACGAGCTTGCCTTGTACGACTACTTGGAAGCGCACCCGCGCGTGGCCTGCCGCACCGAGGCGCCGCAGAACGGCGCTTGCGTGTCGCCCAAGGTTGCCATATCGCTGCCACCATTCGACGCCGAAGCCGCGAGCCGCTCTGCCGCGGCTCCACCCGTCACCGGCTGCGCGCAAATCGAGGCCACCAGCACGCAAGACAAGCTGCAGGGCGGACAGCAAACCAAAACCTTCGTGACGCAGCGCATCGCATTCGCCGAGAATTCGGCGCAACTTCCGCCTGACGCCGACGCGTTGGCGGGCGAGGTCGCAAAGGCGTTGCTGGCCAAGCCAGGCATCGAGTGCTTGGGCATCGTCGGACAAATTGCCAGCGGCGAGGCACCGGGCCTGGCCGAGCAACGTGCCAAAGCCGTGCGTGATTTACTGGGTGCGCACGGTGTGCCGCTCACGCGCCTACTCACGATTGGCGCGACGGCCAAGGTGTTTGGCAATGGCTCGCGGCCCGCCGAGGCAGATCCAGCGGATCGCCGCGTCGGCTTCTCGGTGCTGTTGGAGCACGCGCCTACTCCATGAATCTTGCGTCGCTGGCAACCGGGCGCCAAGGGTGCGACCACGTCGCCGGTCGGTTCCCACCCCGGCGGTGCAGGGCCCTACGGCCACTGATTCTCGCCGAGGGCATTGCTTCGCAGCGGTGCCAAGCCTTCAGCGTGGGGCTCGAGAATTTAACAGGGAGGTACGGGAGGTGCTAGACGCCGAGCACGCGAACGCCTGGAAAGTACTGCCGGAGCTTCTCGAAATCAGCAACGTCGCTCGAGTAGACAACGTCGCCGCGTGAAGCCGCAGATGCCATGACGATAGCGTCAGTCAGGGTTGCGCCGCGTACGATCGCCAAGGATTCTCCGGCCAGCTTCGCGAGGGATTCGCTGAGGGGCTCGATATCGACGCATTCGAGGATCGCGTCGCGCAGATCCGTTCGCCCTCGCCACCACTCTCCAACGACATCCGCGGGCACGGTGATGACTTGATCGCGTTCGAGCGCGCGTTCG
>JAYUYU010000049.1:0-3109 GCA_043752365.1 Myxococcales bacterium
GGCGCAGGATCGGCGCGATGGCCGGCCCTGACCAGACGCGGCTGCTGCAGTTTGCCCGCGAGCTTCAGCGCGCCGTGAACTTCTCGCAGATGCTCGAGATCGTACGCGACGCGGTCGAGAGCCTCGTAGGGTATCGCCACGCCTGGCTGGCGATGGTCGAGCCCGATCAAACGCACCTGCGCATTCTGGCTTTCGTGGGCGCGGGTACGAGCTGGGACGAAGCCGTGGTCATTCCGATCGCGGGCGACGCCATGATCGCCGAGATCTTGCAGGCGGCCGCGCCCATCGTCGTGGAAGACGCCCGCACCGATCCACGCACCAACAAGGAGATGGTGAAGGTGTTGGGCAACCGCACCATCATCAACGTGCCGCTCTCGTTGGTGGACGTGACGCTCGGTATGTTGGGCGTCGGTACCATGGGCGACGAGGGCGTAAGGCCCCCCACCCCCGACGACCTAGAGGTGTTGATGGCGATGGCCGCGCAAGTGAGCGTGGCCGCCGGACGGCTGCGCTGGCACGAAGAGCGCGCGCGCGCCGACCGAGAGAAAGCGGAGCTGAACCGGCGGTTGTTTCAGGCGCAAAAGCTGGAAAGTTTGGGCCTCTTGGCAGGCGGCGTGGCGCACGACTTCAACAACCTGTTGCAGGTCATCATCGGCAACGCTCATTTTTTGAGCCAGGACGACCTGAGCGAGTCACAGCGTGAAGTGGTTTCGGACGTGCTTGCAGCGGCCGACCGCGGCACGAAGCTCAGCCGCCAGCTGCTGGCGATGGGCCGCAAGCAAGCGCAGGTGCTCGAGGCGCTCGATGTGAACGTGCGTCTGGGCGCGTTGCTACAACTGGTCAAGCGACTCTTCCCAGCCAACCTGAACGTGGACGTAATCGCCGGCGCGCACCTGCCGACCGTACTCAGCGACGCCAACCAATTCGACCAGGTGTTCATGAACCTGAGCGTCAACGCGCGCGACGCCATGCCGGAAGGCGGTCGCTTGACCATCGAATCCGAGCAGGTGGTGCTGAACGGTCAATACGTCGCGGCCCACCCCTGGGCTAAAGAGGGTCGCTACGTGGTAGTCACGGTGTCGGACACGGGTCTAGGCATACCCGCCGACATCGTCGACCGCGTGTTCGAGCCGTTTTTCACGACCAAAGACGCAAGCGTCGGCACGGGCTTGGGGTTGGCGGTGGCCTACGGCATCGTGCACCAGCACGGCGGCATGATGCACGCCTACAGCGAGGTTGGCGTCGGCAGCACGTTCAAGGTCTATTTACCGGCCTACGATCGCGACGCAAGCGCGGTAGGTCCCAAACTGAGCGGCAGCGTAAAGGGTGGCACGGAGAAGATTTTGGTCGCGGAAGACAACCTGCAGGTGCAAAGCATCCTCCGCCGCATTTTGGAGCGCGCCGGCTACGCGGTAACGACCGTCGACGACGGCCGGCAAGCCGTCGATGCGGTCAAGCGTGGTGAGCGCTTCGACGCCATCATCTTGGATGCGATGATGCCCAACGTCGGCGGGAAAGAAGCCTACGAGCAGATCCGACAGCTCGATTCGGAGCCCGCTTTTCTCTTCTCCAGCGGGTACGCGGCCGACCTGTTTCCCGCCAGCGTGCTCAGCGAGCTAGGGATAGAGTTACTGCAAAAGCCGTACGATCCTGATCTGCTGCTCCGAGTCGTGCGTCGTGTCCTGGACGGCCGCGCGCCAAAAGCGTCAACCGGGCCTGAAGGCCTCCCTCAGAGCCATTGACAGCACTAGACCGTTCGGTCTAGTTTGGGCGTGCTCGTGAAGCATTCCTCGACAAAACAAGCTCTTTTGGAGCTGGGGCTGCAGCTCTTGCTCAAGCACGGCTACGCCGATTTGGGCGTAGCGACGCTGCTCGAGAAGGCGGGCGTGCCGAAGGGTTCGTTCTACCATCACTTCGAGAACAAAGAAGACTTCGGGCTGCAGGCCATCGACCAGTACATGAATGGTGTGCACGGCGCGCTCGACGCTGCGTTCGGCGACGAGACGCGCCAGCCGCTCCAGCAGATCCGTCAGTTCTTTGCGCTGGTCACCGCGGGCTACAAAGGTGACGGCTACCTGGGCTGCTTGCTCGGTGGGCTCGGGCAGGAGCTTTCAGGCATCAGTCCGGCATTTCGCAAGAAGGTCGAGCACTGCTTCGGCGTCATTGCTCGCGGTTTCGAGAGCGCCCTGGTGGTTGCCAAAGCGCGGGGGCAGCTCCGTGACGGTGTGGAGCCGGCCGAGCTTGCCGAACTCCTGGTGAACTGTTGGGAAGGCGCGGCGCTGCGTAGTCGGCTGCGCCGCAGCCCGGACCCGCTAGGGCAGATGCTCGACTTCTACTTCGCGGCCGTGAAGCGATAGCCCCTATTCTTTCGCCGCCCTGGTGGTGGCTTTGTCACGCCCCACACTAGACCGATCGGTCTAATTTCGCTAGGAAAGGACGAGAAAAACATGGACAGCAAACCGCTCTTCGAACGACTAGGGGGTAGCTCAGGCATCGAGCAGATCGTGGACGAAGTGGCCAAACGCCACCTGGCCAACCCGACCATTCGTGCCCGTTTCGTACCCTTTCTCGAGCCGCCGGAAAAGCTTCAACAACTCAAGCTGCATCTGGCGCACTTTCTCGAACTCGGTAGCGGCGGACCACAGCGCTACAGCGGACGCGACATGAAGAGCGCGCACCGCGGCATGAACATCAGCCCTGCTGAGTACATGGCCGCGCTCGACGACATCCTGGCCTCGCTGACCACGGCAGGCATCGACGAGCAAACCAAGAACGACGTGCTCGCCGTCGCCTGGTCCCTCAAGGGCGATATCGTCGAGGCCTGACGCTCAGCTAGTTTTCATCCTAGCGTCTCAATAGGCCAGAGCGGCGCGTTTCTTCGCCGCTCTGGCCAGCTGCTAGTGCTGGCCCAAACTGCTCGGCCGCTCGTCAGGGCGCCAAGTTTAGCGACAGGCTGACGGCGCGGACGAAGGCGCCGGAAGACTCGCTATAACTCCACTGCTCGACGCTGCACGCTCGCCCTGATTCGCTAGCCCGCAGCACGTTGACCGAATTGCCGGCGTCGTTGCGAGTTCGCGACGACACCGCCGTCCCGGCGTTGACGGCCCAG
>JAYUYU010000050.1:0-3108 GCA_043752365.1 Myxococcales bacterium
TGGCTCCGCTCGGGTCACCGCTGCCGCATGCGATAAGGCCCATGGCCGCCGCGATGACGAACGAGATTGCCGGAGTGTTGGGAGCTAGCTTCATGGTCCGCCCCTGTAGTCGGGGGCACGGCGCAATTCGTTTTACAAAACGTCACTGCAGAGTGCTTTACGCTGCTAGCGGCGAGTTGCGCCGGGGGTGCAAGTCGGCATGCCGCTAGTCCACAGCTACCTCTTTGCCTTTGCGCTCACGGTCGGCATCGAGCTTGTCGTGGCCCTTCCGGTGCTCGCGCCTGGCGGTCGTTGGCCGCGTCGCATCGCGGCGGTCGTCGTCGCTCAGCTGGCGACGCACCCTTCGGTTTGGTTCTTCTGGACGCTGTTCGGTTGGCCGCGCCCCGTCTACCTGCTGCTCGCCGAGAGCTTTGCGCTGGTCGTTGAAACATTGATTTACCGGCTCGTGTTCCAGCAAATATCATGGCCGCGCGCGCTGGCGGCTTCCGCGCTCGCCAATGGCACATCCGTGCTAATCGGCAGTTGGCTACAGTAGGACGAGGGAACACGATGAATCGCATCACTCGCTGGGCATGGGGGTCGTGGCTTTGCACGAGCTTGCTGCTGTCAAGCGCGGCTCACGCAGACGTCGCGAACAGCGAGGAATGCAGCGTTGCGGGTGCGGCTTGCCCCGAAGAAGAGGGCTGCACCATTCGGCAAGTGGGCACTGAGCGAGGGGTGGCCGCGATTTTCTTGGCGCTGGGCTTGGGTGCGCTGACGCTGGCGCGGCGGCGTGGTTAGGCGAGTCTTGGCGTAGCGGAGCTAGCTCCTGGGCCACTCCAATGCCTGCCGGTCGGGCGCTCAGTCGCCCCATTTGGCGATGTATTTTTCGTACATCGCGAACCATTCAGCGGTGGCGAACTTGCCTTTGCCTTGATGAGTCAGGCAGATGGGCCACGTACCCAGGCGCAGGCCACGCGCGCGGCCCGTGCGGCAAAAGTCCATGTCGTAAAGGTGAAAGTCGAACTGCGGATCGAAGCGCACGTCGTGCTCGAGCAACGTCTGCTTCTTGGCGGCGAAAAATACGCCATCCATCAGCTCACAGGCGGCAGGGGTGGGACCGAACGCCGATATCTTCCCGAAGGGTTGCGGTCCGTGGGCGACCCAACCGCTCAGGTGGCCAGGCTCCTCCCAACTGAAATTCGTGTCGACGAAGCCCCACGAAGGCTGGCCGGGTCGCCGTCGGGTGTTGCCCGCCACCCCGAGAATATCGAACTGCTCGAGCCCTTCGATAACGCGGTTGGCCAGGTAAAAGTCGTCGATCCAAACGTCGTCGTGGACGAACACCACGTACTCGGCGCAATCGTCAGCTGACAGCCGCTCGTTGTACACCTCGCCCAGCCCACGCCGATTGTCGTAAATGGGACAGGCGTTGACGCGCGGCTCCAGCATCAGCCGGCCGAGCGAGAGGCCGAGCGCCGAGCTGCTCCAGAACTCGTCCTCCGAAAGCCTGGTCGCGCTCACGATGTCGATCATCCTGCTGCTTCCTTTCAGTGCCGATCGCCCAAGATAGTCCGGCAATGCCTGTTCCGGGAAGCTTATGATGCGCGGATGGTGCCTGTCGGGAAGCAAGCAGAGGTTTCGGTCGAGGCCGCCGGGCTGACGGACGTTGGCCACGAGCGTGACGCCAACGAAGACGCGTTCTTGATCGCGACCCTCCAGCGCACGATGGAAGTGCACGACGCCAGCCCGGGGGCGCACGGTTGGTTCAAAGGCGCGCCGGCCGGCACTCTGCTCGTAGTGGCGGACGGCATGGGCGGGCAGGGCGGTGGCGCGGTGGCCAGTCGCACCGCCGTGAACGCGGTCGCCGACTACTTGCTCAACGTGATGCCTTGGGCCCGGGCCAGCACCGAGGCCCCGGCACGCCCCTCGCAAGGGCCCTCGGCGCGCCACTCGCAGACGGGGTTGCGGGCGCAGCTGTCGTCGGCGCTGGTAGCTGGCGACGCGCAGGTCAAAACCACTGGCGCGCAGACCGATACGCCTCACATGGGCACCACGTTGACAGTGGCGCTAGTGCTCTGGCCCGCTCTGTACGTGGCGCACGTGGGCGACACGCGCTGCTATTTGTTGCAGTCGGGCAAGCTTTGGCGGCTGACCACCGATCACAACTTGGCGCAGAGGCTGGCCGACGAGTCACCGCATTCGGTTGACCCGCCCGAGTACCTGCAGAGCATCTTGTGGAACTCACTCGGCGCGACGAACGAGCTGCCGGTGCCTGAAGTCGCCAAAAAGCAGCTTGAGCCCGGTGCGACGCTGCTGCTGTGCTCGGACGGCCTGAACAAGCACGTGACCGACGCGCAGATTACCGCCGTGCTCGAGCGTCGCGAGTCATGTGCCGCCCGCTGCGCGCGCTTGGTCGAGCTGGCCAACGCCGGCGGCGGTACGGACAACGTGACGGTGGTGGTGGCGCAGCTCAGCCCTTAAGCGATTCAAGGCGTCGAGGCCTGAAGCGTGGACGTGATCTGCTACCCACCCAAAAGATCTCCCCGCTGCCTCGCCTCCCTGTGAAGCTCGCTACGTCTCGTTCATCAGCTCGTCGAGAAAGGCTTCGACCGTGTCGAAATCGGGTGCGGCATCGCAGTCGGGGCAGGGCCCGGGAATGGGGGCGCACGAGGCGGCGCGAAGCTGGGGACTGTCGTCGAAGTCGCGCGCGCAACGGCGGCAATGGTAGCGGCCGCGGCCGAGATCGATGACCGGCACGACCTGCTCCAAAAGCTCGCGCTCGGCGCGGGCCTGGCTGCGGCGCACGAACTCCGGATGAGCGAAGAGCGACAGCAGCTTGCCGCTCATGACTTGGCTTTCGGCTGGGCTTGATTGAGCGCGCGCGTCAGCAGCACCCGCACGGCTTCGGCGCGGGCGAAGCGGCTGCCGGGCAACTCAGCCCGCATGCGCTCGGCAAATTGATCGACGCGCTCGACCAAGCCCGCTGGTAGCCGCACCACCAGTTGACTGTCGTTGCCCAGCCCATTGGCTGGCCTTTGCTCGTGCATTCGCTTGCGCACCACGGCGTCCAAGGTAACACAATGCATTGCATTTGAAACCTAAAGAGATGCATTGCGTTGCAACCGT
>JAYUYU010000051.1:0-7894 GCA_043752365.1 Myxococcales bacterium
CCTTGCGCTCTCACCCAGCGCCGTGAAGCTCATCCACGCGCTCCTACAACGCGGAGAAATGCCGCGCGGCGACGCCGGCCCCGTAACGGCGTTGCCCGAGCGCACCGCCCGTCAACTACTCAGTCGGCTGATCGACGCCGGCCTCGTCGCTTCCAGCACGCCGAAGGGGCCGGTGTCGCTGCGCTTCAATACGCTGAGCGCGGAGACGCTTTTTCCGAGGTTGTTTCCGGCGCAGGGGTAGTTCGGCTTCTCGGCAACGCGGAGTGCTCTGCGCTGTGAGCTGGCCTCAGAAACGAATTCGGCGTTCGATCCCGATCTGCGAAGTGTCAGTGCGCCGATCGCGCCCTCTGGTCTCCGCGGCTTCGAGTGCCGTCTTGACGCCCCGGCTAGCACTGTTCGTGCACCCAGCGAATGAAGCGTGAAGAGAAAAGGCTACAGCTTCGGGCCGCGCTTTCGGCGAGCGCCCCAGATGCAAAGGATGACCAGCTCACCGCCGAGTTGGCCATAAAACAGGTGACGCCCGCTGCGTTCGAGCAGCACGCGGTGCACGGGACCATCGAAATGTTCGGCTTCGTAGACTGTCCCGAGCGTCGGCGAGTGCATCAAGAGCTCGACCACGTACACCAGTTCCCGCAGAAACAAGTCAGGAGCGGCGGGACGCTTCTTGCGCCACCACGCATCGACCCGATCGGTTTCTCGCTGAGCGCGACTAGAAACGCGGAGCTTCACAGCCGCGAGCGGAGTTCAGCAATCCACTGTTCCGCAGGAATCGTGCGACCAGCCTTCGCGTCCTCAAAGCCTTCGCGGATGCCCTGATGCAGCTCCGCGCGTTCTTCGTCGTCGAGGTCGTCCACCTGCGCACCGTCGAGCGGCGCAGCCGGCACCAGATACAACTCGGTGCCGTCCGGCAAATCCGTCGGCTCGTCGATCTGGATTCGACCGTTCTCGACTCGGATTTTCGGCGCGTGCATGCTTCGTAGAGTACCTCGTTTCGTGCTTCTACGCCGCTCCGTGTTAGGGGCGGCCCTCCCGTCGCAATCGGGGGCTGATTTCGGCCGAGCTGACAGGGGCGAGAGGCACTTCGAACACCGCGACAATTCGGCCCTCGGTTCTTCAGCCAACAAGTTTTGCGGCGTTTCGCTTCAGCCAGCGGACGCGGCGCAAATCGGATCTTCACCGGTGGGCGCGCAGCTCAGGAAGCGCATGCTCGAGGGGGATGGTCTGGCCCGCTTTCATCTGCTCGATGCTCTCGCGCAGCGAGGCGTGCAGCTCGGCGCGTTCCTCGTCGTCCAGGTCGTCCCAGTCGGCCGCAATCTCGAGCGGCACGACGCTGCCCTCCGGCAAATCCGTCGGTTCATCCAGCGTGAGGCGGCCGTTTTGCGATGCTGAGGCGGGCGCCTGCAGAGCACGAAAATGCGTGCCCAACGAACCCGCTTGCAATGGCGACGTAGCCACGACGTGTGATGCCGCCGGACTCGGCTACGTCGGCGGCGCGCTCGACTGCCAACATGACGACAAGGTTACAAGGTTTGCGTCGGAGGGGCGTGCCAGCCCGTCAATCTGCGCGCCCAACGGCACCTACCGCGCGGGCAGCGAGTTTCGGAGTGTGGTTCGAATGGTGGCAGCTTCCAGCTGCTCGACATACTAGCTGCGCTCGGCATCGCATGGGGCCTGCCCAAACAGAACATGGACTACGTGGGCGTGTAGCGCCTGAGGGGCTTTAACAAGTTGACAAGGGCGAGTTTGGGTAGCTCACCCTCCCTTTTTGGAAAAGAAGCTGATGCCAAGAAGCAGAAACAGCGGAATGAAACCAACAAGAACTCCAAATCCGAGTGAATAGAGACCAGCCAACTTGAGCAGGCGGTGGCTCGTGATTAGCCCCGTCATCCCTGCAATGCCGCCGACGAGCATTGACGTGCCCCCGACCGCGAGCACCAGCTTCTCGAGTTTCACGTTCAATGACCTCCGGCAAGGTACGCCGTCCCAACCACCGTTCCGGTGACGCTAGCATCGAGTGCGTAAAGGCCCACCTGATTCCAGTTGATACCCGTTCGAGCAAAAGTCCCTGTCGCAAGGTTCCAAATCCCTCCGGCCATGTAATAGGTGCCTCCCATTCGCTGCCACGGCGTTATTGGCGAGCGCCTCGGCCGTGCCGCTACCGGGCTAGGTCGGCACGGCCAGATCGCCGGCGTTCTTCCAGTGGTAGGGCATGCTGGTGCTGGCGTAGTTCGTCATCGGGCCGACGCCGCGATCCCACATCGCGTGTTGGTCATCGTCGGCGTCTACCAGCGAGCCAAGCCAATCGTAGCGGGTTGCCGCTGGATGTGAGTGGGAACAGAACCACGCACAAAAAGCCGACGGGCGGCCCGTTTCCGGACCGCCCGTCGTTGCAACTAACCTAGATGTTGCGGAGTCAGAGGCTCATTCGAAGGACCAGTCGACCCAAGCGCCGGTCGCCCAATCGTCCGCGCCGAAGGCACCAACGAAGGTGCCCGCGTCGTCGAAGCCTGTGCCGGGCGTTGCGCCCACGGTGACGGCGGTCGGGGGAACCGGCACGGCGGCGTAGCAGTCGAAGCCCGCCGGCGCGTCGCCGCCCACGGTGTTGGCGCTTGCGGGGACAGCAAGCCAGGTCGCCTCGTTGAACGCGCCATCCTTGGTGTCGTCGTCCGTGAGGC
The DNA here is from genome assembly GCA_043752365.1 of Myxococcales bacterium. GTDB lineage: Bacteria > Myxococcota_A > Polyangia > Polyangiales > Polyangiaceae > PMG-095. The sequence goes on from JAYUYU010000051.1 coordinate 2,676, forward strand.
TCGGGCCATCGGCCGTGACTTGGCCGAAGAGCAAGCTGTTCGTCCACGAAACCAGCGGCGCCACGTTGGTGCCGACGTTGTCGCGCAAGTCGACGCCGAAGTTAAAGCCGGTGATGATTGAGTTTTGAATCAACGTACCGTCGCCGATGCTGCGACGCACAAGTGCGCCGTAGCTAACCTTGCTGCTGGCCTTGAAACCGCACAGCGTGGCGTTCGATGCCTGCGGGACACTGAGGGTGCCCGCCGGCGCGGTGAGTAGCGGTTGGTTGCCGTCCCATTCGAAGCCGTTCGGATCGCTGCTCGTACCCTCGATGAGGTTGCGACCGAACAGGTACTGAAGGTGGCCCTTGAAGCCTTCGTCGGCGTCAAACATGTCGTCGCCCGAGTTCTGGCAGATCAGGTGGCTCGCATTTACGGTGCCGCCGAACCACTCGAAGCAGTCGTCATATTGGTCCTTGACCATGATGTGGTCGATGACGGTCTTGTTGCCGACCGCGCCGAACGAGAGGCCGTTGATTTCCTTGGCGGCGGGCTCAGTGACGATGATGTCGCCGCCGAACTCGATGCGCACATATTGCATCTTGCCACTGTTGTCGGCTGGGTCGTCGCCGCCGTAGCTCGCGCGGTCGTCGTCCATGCCTTCATAGAGCCGAGGGGGCGTGGTAGCGGCATCGGTCTTTGGCCCGATCGGAGCATGGCCGAGGAGCACGACGCCGCCCCAGGGGGTGTCGCTGAACACGTGGTCTTCGGACGTGAAGAGAATCGGCGCTTCGGGCGTGCCGACCGCGTCAATCTTGGCGCCTTGCATCACGAACAGTGAGCCGGCAGGCGTGTTCTTGCGCAGCGGAGCGCCTTCGATGCGCGTGCACGGCTCGATTTTGAGCGTTTTGCCGGCGGGCACGAACAAGCGGTCACTGAGCGACCAGACGGTGTCTGCGGTGAGCAGCGTGGCCGTGATGTTGCCGCTCGCGTCAGCCGGAATCGCCTCGATGGGGCGAACGCCGTAGATGTCGCAGGGTACGGGGTCGGGGCCGCCGCCTTCGCCACCGGCGTTGGTGCCAGCGGTGTTTTCTTCGCCGCCAACTGGCGCGGTGCCAGCGGTGCCGGTCTTGCCGCCAGTGCTGGTCTTGCCAGCAGTGCTGGTCTTGCCACCGGTGCTGGTCTTGCCGCCAGCCGACTCACCACCGTCGTTCTTGGTTCCGCCGTTGGGGGCACCGGGGTTGTCGTCGTCGTCGCCGCAGGCGACAATGTTGAGCGACATAAGCAGAGCGCTTGCACACACGATTGAAAGTTTCTTCATTTTAGCTCCTAACGCTCGGGCACCTTGCCCCTGGCGTGTGGCGGCTCTGGGCTCACTTCGTAACTTTCACGTGTCGTTCGACCGCGAATCGCCGTACTAAAAGACACGTACGTCACGTTCGGAACAGCAACGCCACTGGAAACGAGAAACCGACGCGAGAACAGCTGGCTAGGCGACGAACGCGTGACGCCTTCGAGCCACGATCAGTACGTATATGTCCCAGTCAAAGAGTAGAGGCGCCCCTCGGCCTCGTGATACGTCTCCCGCGAGGCGGTGCGCGACTTGCCAATGGTCGAGACGATCGGGGAGTTGAGGATGTTGATGGCGTTGATCCTGAGCTGAAAGTGCTTTCCAAGTCCTTTGGACGCGGTCAGATCGAGTGAATAGCGGGGCTGGTCGAACTCATCGTCCAGGCCGGAGGTTCCGACGTTAATGATGCGCGGGCCCACGACGTTGCCTAGCAGGCGCACGTTCACGGCCAGCGGGGTGTTCTCGTAGTCGAGCGCCACGTTCACCACGTAGGGAGCCTGATTCACCATCGGGCGATCTTTGTTGGTCACGATGATGCCAGCTTTGCCCTGATTCGGATCTAACTCGATCTGCGAATGAGCCAGCGTCAGGTTGGCGATTGCGCTCAGGTCGGCCAGGCGCTTGGTGATGAACTCCAGCGATTTTCGCGCCTCGAACTCGACGCCTACTAGTCGAGCGCCCTCGGCGTTCTGAAACTTGACGATGGTGTTCGAGGTGACGAACGGCTCGATCGGCGCATCGAACACTTTGTAGAAGAGACTGAAGGCCAGCACCTCGCGCGGCGTCGGGAAGTGCTCGAAGCGTAGATCCGCATTTTGGATGTGGGTGAGCTGCAGCTGGGGATTACCTGACAGCTCTCGACCACCGAAATAGTCGGTGTACTTCGAGGGCGAAAGCTCGCGGATCTGAGGTCTTGCGATCGTCTGCGATATCGCTACCCGCAGCTTGGACTTCTTGGTGGCGCTGTAGGCTAACGAAAGCGCGGGCAGCACGTCCGTGCTCTTGATCTGTCCGCCCTCCTGGTCCTCGCCCGTGTACTGGTTCCAAGGCGTGATGCTCTGCTCGGTGCGTTCAACACGCGCGCCTGCCACGACGCGCATGGAGTCGAAAAACGTAACGTCGAGCATGCCGTACCCGGCATAAATGTCGAGATTGGCCCTATAGGCGTCATCCAGGAAGGTCGTCTCCCTCACCGCGAGCGCTGTGCCGACGTTGCCCCATTGATACAGCTTTTCGGGGCAGGTCGCGTCGTACACCGGGCCGCATTCGAACAGCGTCGGATCGGCGCCGCGTTTCTTGGTGAGGACGAAGCGCCGCGTCGTGTAGTCGCGGTCGCGGCTCGAAAGCAGTCCGCCCAGCTTGATCTTGGCAACGTCGGGGTTCTTGGTGATCGGCTGAGTCCAATCCAAGCCACCGCCGCGCTGCTTCTCGCTCTGGTCGGAGAACTGGTGGACGCCGCCTGCGCCCGTCGTATCGGCGGACCAAGAGTTGGTCACCTCGTTGAACCCATAGGCGGTAGTGCGCGTGTCCGGCTCGTCGCGCGACGCCACCGAGTAGGACGTGTTCCAAGCCAGGGTGGCCTTGTTAAGGGCGGGAAAGTCGTGCTCGCCACGCAACTGCAGCATGTTGAGAGCTCGGCTCACGTAGCGCAGCCGAGCCGTCGTCACCTCGCCCAAGATGTTCTCGTAGGTTCCGACCGACACGTTGGTCGTCGCATCAGCGAGCTGGGTGCGAAGTCCCGTCAACGTGATGCGATGACGCAAAGACGGCCAATAGCTGACGCTACCCAGCGCGCCCCAGTTGACCTTGTCTTCGCCCTGCTGCAATTCGATGTCGTTCTGGGGCGAAATGACGCTTCGCCCGGTGCCAGGCTCGACATCTGGTTGAAAGTCGCGGCGAACTGCCCGACGGTTTCGGTAAGAGCGGCCATAGTTGAGGGTCGCGAGCACGCCCAAGCGTTGGTTGCCCGGCAGCGCCCAGCCGTTGCCGGCAACCGCTGTCCCCGAGTAGTTGGGCGGGGTCAGCGCCTGTCGGGGGTGCATCGACGAGTTGATGCTACGACCCGCATCCACGACCACGTCATCGGGAGTGTCTGCGCCAAGGCCCTTGCCCGGAAAGCCCTTCGGCAAAGAGCGCGTGTTGTTGTCGAAGCCCAGCCAATCCGTGCCGCTGCCAGGGTGTACGTAGCGATCGCGGAAAGTCGCCCTGCTGTCGAACCCGGTACCCAGCGAAAGCTGAAACAGCGGCTTGGTAGGTAACTCACGCGTGTTGATGTGCACCGAGCCGCCGGCGAAGTCGCCGGGGATGTCGGGCGTGAACGTCTTGACGATGGTGACGCTCTCGAGAATCAACGACGGGAATAGATCGAGCGGGATGGCGGCGCGATCGGGCTCGGGGCTGGGCAAGGGCGCGCCGTTCAACAGCGAGTTGGTGTAGCGCTCGCCCAAGCCGCGCACGTAAACGAAGCGGTTGCCGACGATGGTCGCGCCGACGACACGTTGTGTCGCCTGAGCCGCGTTACTAGCCGGCGTTCTCGAGATTTCGGCGCGGCCGACACCGTCACCCACCGAGGCGGAGCGCTGGCGCGTGAGCAGCAGGCCTTCGACCGAGGAATGGTCGACGTCCTGCACGATTTCGACGGTGTCGATCGATGCTTCATCCGGTACGACGTCGATATCGAAGCGTTGCAGAGCGCCGACTTTGACTTCGACGCCTTTGAGGACGGACGGCCTGTGAAGCTCCACGTAAACGCGGAGCGTGTAGGTGCCGGGCGGGAGCTCGAGGCGGTAACGGCCTTCGAAGTCGGCGATGGTTTTGTACTTGGTGCCAACTACGCTGATTTGCGCTTCGGGCGCGGTCTCGTGCTCGATGGCGTCGCTGACGACGCCGACGATGGCGCCTTTGCCCCTGGCTGGCGGCTTGGTCAGTGCGGCCGCGCCTGCGGCGGATTCGGCGGCGAGCTCCTTGTCGGCCTCGGCTTCCATCTCCGCGTCGCTCATCTCTTCCTCGGCTTCCTCGGCTGGAGGCGCGGCGGCGGGTGGAGGCGCGGCGGCGGCTGGCGCGGCGGGAGGCTGCGGCGGCGCTTCCTCGTCGGCGTCTGGCGCGGCTTCCGCTTCGGCGGCCTCGTCAGCTTCGGAGGGCGCGGCTTGGGCGCGGGCGACCGAGGTGAAAGATGTCTGCAGGAGCAGCACGGAGAGGAGCGCAGGGGCGTAACGGAAATGGCGCATTGAAAGCGCCCCGAATGTCTCGGCAGTGCGTGACGCCTGGATGACGAATCCGAAACTTTGCGAAAAATCAGGGGGCGGCGCGGTGAAGGGTTCGTGACCGGCTGGCGCGACGGCGGGGCGGACGGCCCACTGACGCTCACCAGGGCCCCGGCCCTTGGGATGGTCCGGTCAGACTTGATTTGACGGCTGCTGGGCCGCGAGAAAGCCGTGGTCAGGCCTGGACTTAGCGGCGCGCTTTACGCGGCCGCGCAAATCGGTTTCCTTGCCCCTCCCCTCCCCCGAGAGTGGCCAGGAGATGAACTCGATGTCGATCCGGAAGTTGCTGAGTGTTGGCGTGTGCGCCGCGATGACCACGGGCTGCGGCTACAGCGAAGACGAGTGGCAAGCGCAGCTCGCGAAGTACGGGCAGCTAGCGCAGAAGAACAAGGCGACCGAAGGCGAGCGCGCTCGCACACAAGGCGAGCTCCTCACGGCGCAGAAGCAAGTCGCGGATCTGAAGGACCAACTTCTGAAGATGGGCGTCAACCTGGACACCATCAATCAGCAGCTGGCGCAAACCGGCACCGCGAACCAACAGCTATCCAAGAACGTCGAGGACCTGCAGCGCGCGCTGAAAGAGTATCAAGAGCGCGCCGCTCAGCTCGAGCGCATCAAGGCCCGCT
>JAYUYU010000052.1:0-3086 GCA_043752365.1 Myxococcales bacterium
CCACGGCCCAGCCGGGCCAGTGACTCGCCAGCCGGGCGCTGAGCAGGGTCTAGTGGCGGTGCAGTCACCCGCCCCACGCTCCCCCGCAATCGAGCAAGAGGCATTGGCGTTGGAGCAATCGCAACGCCCCGCTCGCGGCAAACCCTCGCTGGTCGGCTCGGCCAGACCCAGCCAGGGCGCCTCGAGCAGCTTGGAAGCGGAGACGCAGCACCTCGCCCAGCTCAGAAAAGTGGCGAGCACCGACCCCGCTCGCGCACTAGTGCTGTGCGACGAAGGCGACCGCGCTTTTAGGGCCGGCGTGTTCGGCGTTGAACGGGAAGCCATTCGCATCATTGCACTCGATCAGACTGGGCGCCGCGCGCAGGCTGCTACTCGCGCCACGCAGTTTCTCGAGCGCTATCCGCGCGGACCGTTGGCGCAACGACTCCAGGCGATAGCGAACGCGCCTTGATCGCGGCTGTCAGTTCAGCAGGTGCCGCGCACAGTCGAGCCGAGATCTACAGCTGACCGCTCAACGCAGCACGGGATTGCAGAACGTGTTCACGTCACAGTACGGCTGCCCCTCGCACGTCCCCTCACGGGGCATGCCTCGCAGTAGCCATTCGTCTTCACGCACCACGGGCGCCCGGCACTCTGGGTTCAGGCCCGGCGCTCCGCTGGAATCTCCGTAGTTGATCGCCAAATTGAAGCCGACGCGGCTCCCGAGCGTTGGCGTCCAACTAGTTAGTCCGAGCTGGCGCGCGTCGATGACGACCTCAGCCGTCCACCCGCCGCTACGCTCACGAGTGGCGAACTGCAGCCCCGTCGCGACTCCCACCACAGTGTTCCCACGGTACAGGACGGGCGCCACTCCGCCGGCACCACGCGGGATGATGACGTGGATGGTACCTGGATCGTCGTACAGCGGCGGACTCTGGTAATTGCCGTCGTTATCGACAAAAAGCTCGATTGAGTCGCCACAATAAGGTTCGTCGTCCCCTTGCGGCACGTCCAGCGTTGCGTCTTGCACGGCTACGAACCAGTAGATACCGCCGTCCGTCCAGGCGATGGCGTAGTCGACCAGCGGCGGCGTGATGTTTCCCCTCAACGAGACGCCTCCCTCTACGGGCCGCAGGGCTGCAGCGCATTCGAGCTCGCCGTCTACGACCGCATCTCGCAGATGCGGCAGCTCGGCGCAAAGCTCCGCGGGTGCTTGCGAAGGTTCACAAATACCTTGGGCGCCTCCGACACCGCCGTCGCCCCCGCCGCCAACACCGCTGCCACCGGCTTGCCCGCCGCGCGACTCGTCAAGTGCCGCGTTCACCCAATAAGTACTGTTGCCGCAGGCGGCGGTAGCCAGGGCTGCCAAAACCAGCCGGCAGGTTGCTCGCTCGTTCACGTGTGGCAGGCCCTGACGCTAGCACTGCTCTAGTTGGGCTGCGCGGTTCGCGACACTTTAGCTGAGCGCTGCCCTAGTCTGCGCCCGTGGACTGGATCAACTACCATCACTTGCTCTATTTTTTCGTGGTCGCTCGCGAGGGGGGCCTCGTGCAAGCCGGCAAAGTTCTGCGGCTGTCGCACCCGACCTTGAGCGCCCAGATCCACACCCTCGAGGACCAGCTCGGGGAGAAGCTGTTCGTCAAGGTTGGCCGCAAGCTCGAGCTTACCGAGATGGGGCGCGTGGTTTACCGCTACGCGGAGGAGATCTTCTCGCTCGGTCGTGAGCTGGTCGACACCGTGAAGGGGCGCGGTGGTGGCAAGCAGCTGCGTCTGGACGTCGGAGTCGTCGACGTCGTTCCCAAGCTCGTGGTCCGGCGCCTGCTGCAGCCCGCGCTGGACCTCGCGGAGCCTGTCCGTTTGGTTTGTGTCGAAGCACCCTACGAAAAGCTGTTGGCGGATCTTGCTTTGCACACGCTCGACATCGTGATCGCCGATGCGCCAGTCCCAGCGGGTAGCAATATCCGCGCGTACAATCACTTGCTGGGCGAGACGGGCGTAACCTTTTTTGCCACTAAGAGCTTGGCGGGCCAGTTGCGGCGCAAGTTCCCGGCATCGCTCGACGGTGCGCCGGTGCTCTTGCCGCTCGACCAGCTGCCGCTGCGCCGAGCTTTGGACCAATGGTTCGAGCGCAACCAAGTGAAGCCGAAAGTGATTGCGGAGTTCGAAGACAGCGCCTTGCTAAAGGCCTTCGGCGCGGATGGCGTGGGGGCTTTTGCTGCCCCGACGGTCGTGGAAGCGGAGGTCATGGCTCAGTACGGAGTGGAGGTCATCGGTAGGTCGGACGAAATCAAAGAACGATTTTATGCAATCTCGGCCGAGCGCCGGCTCAAGCATCCGGCGGTCGTCGCCATTTCGGACGCGGCACGCCACGACATGTTTGGGCGGCGCTAGCTAGACCGAGTTTCGCGTGAGAACATGTTCGAGCGGCAGCAAACGCTCAACCGGTGGCGCGCCAAGCGCGTGAACGAGCCAGTTCACGGGCGATCATGCGAACCGTTCGTTCCGTGGCGTAGTCGATCGCGCCGCGGGCGTCTGCGCCACTCACGCTCAGCGTCACGGACTTGCCGCGCTTGAGTCGGGCGAAGATTTGGCAGCGCTTGTCGAGGCCGCCTTTCGGGCCGTTGACGTCGCTCACGCGCACCTCGACCTCGTCGACGGCGCTGCTGAATCGACTCAAGTGAAAATGAAGTTGGCGTTGGGCATGAGCACGCAGCTCGACCGCGTCGGGAAGGCCTCTGAGTCGAATATCTGTTTTCATTGTTCTTGTTGATCTCCTGTTGGGTAGCTCTTGCTACGTCCCCATCAAGTGGCCGGGGCCAAGGTGGGCGCCTCGTTCTTGCAGCTATGCATGACCAGTTTTCCTTCTGTTGTTCAATTCGCAGACACGCTGCGAGATTCCCGTTTCGAAACCCAAAGCGACGCCAAGATGGAGCCCGTCAACAGGGTGGCGATGACCACCAGCGAAACTTGCGGCGGCACCTTGTACAGATCGACCAGGCCCATCTTCAAACCTACGAAGATCAGGACGAGGGCGAGGCCGACCTTCAAGTAGCGGAACTTGTCGACGACGCCTGCCAGCAAGAAGAACAAGGAGCGCAGGCCCAGGA
>JAYUYU010000053.1:0-7875 GCA_043752365.1 Myxococcales bacterium
CGGTCAGGGCGTGGTCACGACCGGCAAGCGCTTGGGGCCGTGAAAGCCGTTGGGCTGCCCGCGCCGTTCATCGTACGCGCTCTGCGTTCGCACGCAGCCAATGGTGCACGAGGGAGCGCAGTCCTTCTTCGTGTAAAATTGATCGCGCAAATCGGCGGGCGTGTATTCGAGCAGCGCCTGGCTGAAGGTGCCCAGCTCTTTCAAGCGATCGATGCGGGCCTTCAACACGTCCGTCGGGATGGGGTCGGAGGTCTCGTCGAACTCGTTGCAGTAGCCGCACGTCAGGTTGCCGCGACGGATCACCACCATCTGCGCCAGGAACGGCGCGTACATCAGGCGCTTGCCGAGAACATCAGGCTCTCCTCAAAGCTGAGGTTTACGCCCGAGCAGCTTGGTCGCCAAGTGCTCGCCGAGCTCGGCGGACATCAGGCGCTCGACGGCGGCTTCCTTTTCGACGCGCTCGCCTTCGTCGTACTGAAACTCGATGCCCATGCCGGCCGGATTCCCCTTGGTGGCGTCTTCGACGTCGGTCGTCCAGATGACCTTGCCGCGGAGCCGCAGCGGCTCGGCCATGTGTGGAATACCGAGCGCGAACACGAACTCGGTACCGACTTTGAGCGGCTTGTCGGTACCGATGAAGGTGCCGCCGCGCGAAATATTGCGGGTGTAGTCCGCAAAGAACGTATTGAGCCGCTTGTATTCGACTTTGAGCTCGATGGGAGCCCGGAGGCCGTGGCGCCGGTCGTCTTCGGTGGTCATCGAGGGGTGGGGCGCTCCAACGGGCCCGACCGCGGATCGTAGTCGGCCAGGCCGACGCCGGGAAGGGCCATGCCTATGGCCCCCGGAAAGAGCCATGCTATGGCGGTCCTTTCGTGCGCGATCCCTACGAAGTCTTAGGTCTTGGCCGCGACGCCAGCGAAGCCGACATCAAGGCCGCCTTTCGGCGGCTGGCAATTCAACACCACCCCGACAAGAACCAAGGCGACCCCTCGGCGCAAAACCGCTTCACCGAGATCAACCTCGCGCACCAAATCCTGTCGGACGCCGACAAGCGCAGTGCCTACGACCGCTACGGCCCGTCAGCGTTTCAAGCCGGCGGCCGCGGTGCTGGCGGTGACGTGGTCGACTTCGGTGGCTTCGACGAAATCTTCGGCGACATCTTGGGAGCCTTCGGCTTCCGCGGCGGGGACCGCGGCGACATCCGCATGCCGCTCTCGGTCACGTTCGAGGAAGCGGCGCTCGGTACCAGCAAAGAGGTGAGCTACCAGCGCACCGACACTTGCGGCGGCTGCAAGGGCAGCGGCGGAGAGCCGGGCACGCGGGTCGAGACCTGCTCGGCCTGCGGCGGGCGCGGGCGCGTCCGCTTTCAGCAGGCGCTTTTCCCCTTGGCGATGGAGCGGCCATGCTCACGTTGCAAAGGCAACGGCTCGCTACCAACGACGCCCTGCCGCACTTGTGCTGGCAAAGCACTCACCAGCTGCGAGCGCGTGCTGAAAGTCGACGTACCGGCCGGCACCGAGCACGGCGCCACCCGCGTCGTCGATCAAGGCGGCCACCGCATCAGATCCGATCGCCCTCCTGGCAATTTGGAGCTGCTGGTGGAGGTGGCGCCGCACCCGTTCTTTCGCCGCTCGGGTGACGACGTAATTTGCCGCGTTCCCATCACGTTCGTGCAGGCTGCGCTGGGCGGGGAGATCGACGTGCCGACCTTGGAGGGCAAAATCAAGCTGCGCGTGCCGCCTTCGACCCAGCCAGGGCAGGTGCTGCGCGTGCGTAGCAAAGGCGTCGAGCATCGCTTGCGCAGCGGTCGCGGCGACCAGCTGGTCGAGGTCGCGGTCGAGATTCCGGCTCGGCTCACGCCGCGTGCGCGCGAGCTGATCGAAGAGCTGGGGCGTGAGCTGGGCGAGGACGTCCAGCCCCAGCAGCAAGGCTTCCTCGAGAAGCTGAAGGGGCTATTCGGGTGAAAGCGCTCGGCTTCGACTTCGGGCAGACGCTTGGCGAGCTGGACTTCGCGTTCCTAGCGCGACGCCTGCACGAGCGCGGCGCCAACTTCGACCCGGCGGCGGCCGCCGAAAAAAGCGCGGCGGCCTGGCAAGTTTACGGCGCCAAAAAGGCCGAAGGCCACGCGGCAGCGTGGCGCGGCATGATCGAGGCGCAGCTGACGAGCGGCGGCGTGCCCAGCGAGCGCGCTCCAGAGTTGGGCGCCTGGCTGTGGGACGAGCAGCCGCGCCAAAACCTGTGGCGCCGCCCCATCCCGGGCATGATCGAGCTGGTCCGCGAAGTGAAGCGACAGGGCGTGCCGATCGCCATCATTTCCAACTCGGAAGGACAGCTGGCCGAGCTGGTGGCGGAGCTGGGCTGGGCACGTGATTTCGACGTGGTCGTCGACTCTGGCAAGCTCGGCATAGACAAGCCAGATCCGCGGATTTTCTCGCATGCTTGCGCCGCGCTAGGCGTGGACAACAGCCAGCTTTTGCACGTGGGTGACGCGTGGGAAGCGGACGTACGGGGCGCGCTTGGCGCTTCCGCTAGCGCCGTATGGTTCGACCGCCAACACCGCGAGCACGCGCTGCCGCCGCGGGTGCATGGCGCTGCCAACGCTGCCGAGCTGCGCGAAGTCCTGGCTCGCTTGGGATTCATAAGTTAGCTTCGGCGCATGAAATCTCAACGCATCGGCATGCTGGGGGCCGGCAACATGGCGAGTGCGCTGATCCGCGGCCTGCTCGCTTCGAAGAGCGTCGGTGCCGACCAAATCGTCGCCAGCGACGTGCGCGCTGACCACTTGAAGGAGCTCGAGACCAAGTACGGCATCAAGACCTTCAGCGACAATCGCCAGCTAGCAGCGGCGTCGAACTTGGTGGTGTTGGCGGTCAAGCCGCAAGTCATCGACCGCGTGCTGGACCAGATGGCCGACGCTTTCGGCCCCGATACATTGTTGGTGTCGATCGCTGCCGGCGTGCCGATTGGTTCGCTCGAGGCGCGCTTGCCCCCGCACGTGCGAGTCGTTCGGGCAATGCCCAACACGGCCGCGATTGCGCTGGCTGGCGCCACCGGCATCGCGCCCGGCTCGCGCGCCACGCAGCAGGACATCGACGTTACCCAGGCGCTGTTCGCGGCCGTGGGACGCTCTGTGGTGCTCGACGAGTCGCTGATCGACGCCGTCACGGGCCTGTCCGGCAGCGGCCCTGCGTACATCATGGTGATTATCGACGCGCTGGCGGACGGCGGCGTGAAGGTCGGGCTCCATCGCGACACCGCGCTCCTGCTGGCCGCGCAAACCGTCTACGGTTCCGCCAAGTTGCTGCTCGAAACGGGCGAGCATCCCGGCCGGCTCAAAGACATGGTGACCAGCCCTGGCGGCACGGCCATCGCCGGCCTGCACACGCTCGAGAGCGGCGGTATTCGGCGCACGCTAATCGACGCGGTCGAAGCCGCAGCCAAACGCGCCGCCGAGCTGGGCGAAGCCATGGCCAAGAAGTTGGCTCGCAGCTAGGGGACTGCCGAGGACCGGCCAGGCTTGGCCAGGCGACACACTGCCGGGTTATTTTCGTCGGGCGCTGCAAGCGCAGGGACAAAAAAAGTGTCCGCGCAAAGGGGCCGGGGGGGGGACAGCCTCACTCTGCGCGGACCCGAATGTAGTAGCAGCAGGTCCTCAGAAAATCAAACCCCTAAATCTAGATTTCGGCCGGGCAAGCCTGCGGCGCGCAGACTCGAAAGCTGCGCAAAGCAGGCGCTTTTTGCCGAAAAATCAGCGCCTGTATCAGCGTTCGCGGGGGTCGGAACCGCGCCGCATTCTACTAACATCTCGGGGTGAGACTCACTTCGAATTGAGACGCCGGCATCTCAATTCGAGCAACGCAGCTCGACGCGACGCCCCAACGGCTTCCGCTCTGTCAACGTGGTGATGACGGTCGGGCGGCCAGTCGCGCGCAGCGCCAGTGCTCCGGGCTTACCACTAGCTGCGCCGGCTTCGCCTTGAGCGGCGAGCACATCGACGCACACGCCCAACGACGAGACACGGAAGCGGCCTTCGAAGGCACGCAAGCTCATGCCCGCTGGAGCTTCTGCGCCTGGGTCGGGGCCGATGGCACCAGTAACCAGAAAGCCTTCGGCGGTGTCCACGCAGCTGGCTGGCATGCGGGCCAGTTGCGCGGGCGTCACCACGTAGGGCGAGTCCACGACACCGCCCTCCAAGTCCACGGGATGGACGAACCAGCCCGTGCTGCGCACCCAAATCGCCAAGGCGTCCCCGGCCGCGCTGCGCACGAGCTCCGCCGTCGCGCCGCGCGTTGGCGGAATATCCGCTACCTCCAGCGCGACCTGGAGGTCCTGCCCGACGACCTGGTAGACGCGAAAGGCCCGAGTGCTTTCGTCGTACGAGCCCAGAAATACGCCCGCTTTCGTCTTTACGACGCCCGAAAGTCGCGCCCCGACGCCCAGGCGACCCACGTTCGGAACGTGCAGCGGCACCCGGCCGGCCTCGAACACGAACAGGTCGATGGCCCCGCGCGAGCTGAGTAACAGCGCCCCAGAGCTGCCGGAGGGGTCGAGCGTCGCCGCCAACCCGGCCGCGTTCGTACTGGGCTCGGCGCCTAGCGCGTCGGCAGCGCTGGTGGCGTCGGCCCAAGGACTGTGTGCGGTCGCGGTCACGCGGACCCCAGATTTTGCCGCGAAGCGATCGGCGAAGGCAATTTTGAGCGAGCCCGTGCGGGTCCAGTCCCCGCCGCGCGGCCCGTATGCGTAGACGCGCAGCTGCACGCCGTGGGGCTCCGTGCCCGCGTCGACGCCCTCGAAATTCTCTGCCAGCCGAGGCGGCGGCTGCTCCAAGAAAGGCGACAGCTGAGCCAAGGCGGTGTCCTCGGCCGTGAGCCCAGGCTGCGCGCGGGGAATGCGCCGTCCGCTCAGCGGCGTCGCCGGTCGAAACGGCAATGCCGGCGCGCTCGCCTCACCGGTGGTTGCGCAGTGCAAGAACCAGCGCGAACCGCCAGGCCCGGGAAAACCGACGCGCGGCGGCGGCGCGGGTGCGGGCAGCCTGCGCGCCGCGCGGCCCTCGAAATAACCCACACGAGTGAAACCAGCGAAGCCACACCCCAACGCCGAGCAGCCTTGGCGCATGCCCGCGGCGCGCGCCGACTTTAGGTCCATTTCCGGCGGCAGCTCGACCGCTTGCCACTCGAGACCGCCATCCGTCGTCTCGGAAGCCAGCCCGTTTTCGCCTAAAGTCAGCGCGCGGGGCCCCGCAAACAGCGTGTGACTCCCATTGTCCTGCACGCGCCGCAGCGTGAGCTTGCCGTCCACCCCGAGCTCGAAGCCGGCGAAGGGCCCAGCGCCTACCACCCAGCCCGTGAGCACCCCGGGCTTGGCTTCGACGATGCCGTCGAGCCACACGCCTTGCCCCAGCAGCGTCTTGTGCCGAGGCTCGCGCTGAGCCAGCACCAGCGGACGGCGCGTGGCGGCGCCGGACTTCCACAGCACCAGCGAGCCCGCGTCGCGCACTGACGGCGGCGTCAGCACGGCGACGCGACCGTCGGCCAAGGCCACCACGCGATCGCGCTCGCTGCTGCTGCGAACCTCGAAGGCTGCGCCCGTCACAGGCAAGATGCAATGTTGCAAGGCATCGCCTCGTTCGTTGCAGCCGCCGTGCACGACGAGGCCGCCGCTGCCGCTGTCGCTCACCACACGCGCGCCTGGCAGCTCACGCACCAAGTTCAGCTGCAACTGCTGAGTCAGTTGGTAAATACGTGTCAGCTCTTGAGCTTGCCCGCACACGAAGGCGACACCGACGCCGAAGCGCACTCCCGAACATTCGCCTGCTCCAACGTAGGCGCGCTCACGCCGCTCGAGCACACGACCGGTATCGAGCGCAATGCGCGAAAGCGTACCACCGCTGGCGACGAAGGCGCCGCCCCGGCCATCGGGCATGCCGGCCAAAATCGCGACCCCCAGCAGCGACTCTGCGCCGTGATCCCTACCGACCGGACGCGCCGTGACCAGCCGCGCAAGCTCCGCGCGCGCGGCTTCGCTGATCTTGGCCTCGTCACGCTGTGCGACGTGGGACAGCCCACCGCGCGAGTCGAGCAAGTAGTCGCCGTTGGGCGTCGCCAACGACAGCGAATCGCCGGCGGGTTCGAAGCTCGTTACTGGCAGCGACAGCGGGTGCCAGCTGGAACCGGCATCGAAGCTGAGCAGCAAGCCCCGCAGCGGAACCTGCACGGCACCGAACCAGCCGTCCACGAAGGCCATGGCGCCGTAGGTCGGAGCGACCGGCAACCCCAGCGGCGGCACCGCTTGCCCGGTTTCGAGATCGAGCGCGCGGTAGTCAGCGTCGCGTCGCGGCAAGACCAACAGTCGGTCGAAGCCGGGCACCAGTCGCTCGACCTCGAAGTCTAGCTGCGCCAGCGGCTGGAGCGCGGCAGTCCAGGTCGCGGAGCGATACAACAAGGTACCGCTCGATGAAATAATCCAAAACAAGAAGCCGCCGCCGAGCCGCCCAGGCAGCTCCAAGAACTTGGCGCCGCGAGCCGCCGGCAGCAGCTCGTCGCCGACGTCCAGCGAGCCATCGGGGTGCTCGACCACGCGCAAGCCGAAGGCGAGTAGGCGCCGCGAGCCGTCGTGCTCGACCCCGGCCTCGGTGACGCCCGCGCCGTGCGTCGGCGGGAACAGGCGGGGGGCCGGCGCAGCGGCGTGCTGCGCTGCCTTGGCGGAGCGAGCAAGCGCGAGCGGGCGGGCGCTGGCAGGCGTTTCGGGCACGCCCTGCGAACAGCTCGACAACGCGCCGAGCGAGCAAGCGAGCAAGGCCCCGAGACGCATGCTCAGCTAGGCCTGCAACTCCGAATCGCTGGACTTGAACCAGCGGCTAGCGACGCGCACGGCGTTGGTGGCCGCACCGAGCCGCAGGTTGTCGCCGACCACGGTGAGGCACACGGTACGACCGCTCTTGTCGCGGGCGTCCGGCCGCAGCCGCCCCACCAGCGCACGATCGCGATCTTTCACCGACGACACGGAGGACAAGCCGTCGCCGGCCGCGCCCGGCAAGAAGGTGACGAACGGCGCCTTGGCCAGCAGCGCGGCAATGCGCTCGAGCGAGACGCGGCTGCCGAAGGTGACCCAAGCGTTCTCGTAGTGGCCGACCGCGACGCCAACGCGGCAGCACTGCGCGCTCACGCCCAGCTCGGGCAACTCGAGGATCTTCTTGGCTTCGAACATCAGCTTGCGCTCCTCGGCGGAGAAGCCGCTGTCGTCGGTGCCGCCGTTGTGGGGCACGGTGTTACCGGCGTACGCCTTGGGATCGAACACGCTGCCCAGCCGATCTTGCGCGGCGTAGCCGGCCTTGCTGGCTTCGAGGAACGTATCGAGGGCGGCGATGCCGGCGCCGCTGACCGCCTGGTAGGTGCTAACGGTGACAGACTCGAGCCCGTACTCCTTTTGCAGCGGTGAAAGCGCCAGCGCCAGCGGGATGGTGGTGCAGTTGGGGTTCGCGACGAGCCGCACGCTCTCTTCGACGCGCACGGAGTTCACGCCGCCAACCACCAGCGGCACCTTGGGGTCGGCGCGGTAGGTGTTGCTCTTGTCGACCACGCGGTAGCCGAGCGCGAGCAAGCGGGGCACGTAGCGCTTGCTGTGGTCGTCATCCAACGCCACGAACGCCAGGTCACCCTTGGGCGCGCCCTCCTCCTCGAGCTTCGGCGCCGCTTCGACTTGGTAGGTTTTGTCCCCGTGCTTGAGCTCTTGATCACGGCTGGCGTACAGGGACAGGCCCGCGCTGGGCCAAGCGCGCGCAACGAGGTCGAGCGTCTCGCGTCCGACCAAACCAGTGGCTCCAAGTAGGCAGATGCGCATGGGGCGGCGGTGTAGCAGCGATTGGTGCTTCGTTCC
>JAYUYU010000054.1:0-3080 GCA_043752365.1 Myxococcales bacterium
CCCGAGGTCAGGGACCTCCCTGACCCGTCCACATGCACAAAAGACGAAAACCCCGACCGTCGTTGGGGTTTTCTTGGAGGCGCCGGGAATTGAACCCGGGCCCGCATCAAAGACCAGGCTCGGTCTCGGTCTCGCTCTTTCCGCTCCCGTTTTGCCGGTCCCCGGTTTTCGGTTCCGCGCTCCCGTTTTGCCGGTCTCCGGTCTCCGGTGTGCTGGTCTCCGGTGCGCTGGTCTCCGTTTTGCCGGTCTCCGGTTTCTCGCGCTTCGGCCGCTTCAGCAAAATGAAGGCAATCGACAGCATAGCGGCCCCGAGAATCGACGCGGCCGCAATGTAGCGCGCGTTTTCGGAGCGTTTGGGCTCGCCACGTTCGAAGCGCGCCTGCGCGGACTTGGCGCGAGAGTTTTGGGAATCGTTTTCGAGGGCACGCTCGAGCAGCGTGGCGTCGGCTATGCCCTTGTCTTCCAGGGCCTCGGCCTCGAGGGTCAAGCGCAGGCTGGTAGCTTCTTTGAGGGTGGGATCCAGGCGCTCGGCGCGACGCAGCGCTTGGATAGCGTCGGTGGGTGACTTGTCTAGCGCGGCCTTGGCGAAGGCGACGTAGCCCGCGGCAATCTCCAGGCGCTGATCGGAGTTGGGGTCGTAGGCCAGCAGCTTGTCGAAGCTCTCGCGCATGGCGGACAGGTCGCCCTTGGCGCGTGCTGCCTGGCCCTCGTCGAACAGCTTGCCGACCTGCGCGACGCGCAGCCGGTCGAACTCGGCGAACAGCTCGCGTGCCGTGCGCTCCCAGGCCCAGTCGCGCGGTGGCTTCTTGCCGACTACGTTTTCGTAGCTGTCGCGCAGCTGCCAGCTGGCGACTTCGCCCATCAAGGCCACCGATTGGCGGGAGGCTTCACGCACCTGCGCGCGCTCACTGTTCGCGAACGAAACGACGATGCGCACGGCGTCGGGCATGCGCGTGCGACCGTAGGCACGCAGCACGTCGGCCAACACCGCCGGGTCGGGGGTTTGCACGGCTTCACCGGGGATGCCCTTGCCCAACATGTCGAGTTGCCGCACGGCCCATTTGGCGATTTTCTCGGCCGGATGGCGCTGGGCTTCGATCAGCGCCGGCACGGCCTTGTCGCCCAAGCGAGCGAGGGCGTTCTGCGTGGTGATGCGCAAAAAATCGCCAAAGCGCGCGTACACGTCGACCAGGCCGCGCACGCTTTCTACGCTGCCAATGCTCTCCAGCATGCGGGCGAGCGCCAGCACCGAGACCAGATTGCGCCAGGCCTCGGACTTGGGCTCGGCTTTGTCGGCGAGGCGCGCCAAATAGTCCAAGCCGGCCGTTGCCTTCTCGGACTCGTCGTCGTCTTTTTTGTCGAGCAGCTCGCGACGCGTCTTCAACAGCAGGCGCTTCATCGCCTCCTTGTCGGCGCTGTCTGCTAGCGCCCCCAGACGAAAGCGGATCGCCACGACGTGCTTGGCTTTGGCTTCCAGCAGCTCGCGCACGGCGGCTTCCCGATCCTGAGCGTCATCGGCGACAATGCGGCCGAGCAGCGCGTCCAGCTCGGCAAGCTCGGCCGCTAGGGGGCGGCCAAGCTCGATGCTGGGCGGCGTCGGCAGCTCGGCCAACTTGCGCTCGGCCTTGCTCGGCTGGGCCTCGGCGGTCGCTGACAGGCCCACGCCAAGCAGGCTCGTGGCGAGCAGAAGCGCCAGCCCAAGAGCCTTCGTACCGGGCATCACTCGATGATACGAAAGTCCGGGAAGTCGCCGGTGAAGCTGCGCCAACGCGTGTCGACGCGCTCGACCCTGGCGGCGGTAGGGCCCTTCTGCGCCCAGCCGTACAGCTCGCGGATCGACACCTCCTCGCCCTCGGCGACGATTTCGATCGTACCGTCAGCGCGGTTCTTGACCCAGCCCGTGATGCCGAGCCGCCGCGCCTCGCGCTGGGTGGATGCGCGGAAGTACACACCTTGTACGCGCCCGCGCACCAGCAATTGGAGCTGCTTCAAAGCCATGACCTGTGGGAAGCTTTCGCAAATCTGAAGCCTGACCGCAAGCCTTCTGGAAAAGCGGCCAGGTTTCGTGGTTCGATCGGCTGGTGACGGGCACCCAGGGCGTTGAAGCACGAGCGGCATCGGAGCGAGGGCTCTCGGTGCACGAGCTCACCTTGGCCCTGCGCCACGAGGAGCGCGTCTCGCAGGCCCTGCGTGAGGTGGGCATTGCACTCGGCACCACCTTCGACCTCGACGACCTGCTCGAGCTGATTCTGGGCAAGCTGACCGAGCTGGTCGAGGCTGACCGCGCCACGCTGTACCTGCTCGACGAAGCCAATGACGAGCTGGTCAGCCGCATGGTCGTCGGCGAGCAGGTGCGCTCCATCCGCATGAAGGTCGGTCACGGCATCGCGGGCCTCGTGGCCCAGACGGGCAGCGCACTGCGCGTGCGCGACGCCTATTCGGATCCGCGCTTCGAGCGGGACTGGGATTTGCTAACCGGCTACCGCACCTCCAGCATCCTAGCGGCGCCGCTCAAGAACCACGTCGGTCGCACCATCGGCGTGATTCAGATCCTGAACAAGAAGGACCTCGATCAGTTCACGACGGAGGACGAAGCGATCTTGTCGGCGCTGTCGACTCAAGCTGCCGTGGCCATCGACAACTCGCGCTTGTTCTTGTCACTGATTCAAAAGAACAAGCAGCTGCTCGACACCAAGGGCGAGCTCGAGCGCCGCTTGCGCGATCTGTCGTTGCTGTTCGAGCTAGAGCGCGCGACCGGGCGCGCGACGTCACTCGAAGAGCTAGCGCAATCGTTGCTCGGCTTATCCGCGAAGTCGGCCGAGGCGCGCGGCGCGGCGCTGTTGGTCGCCGAGGAAGAGTCGGGCGACCTGGTGCAATACGTTTACGACGCAGAAGCGCCCGAGACGCTCACGCGCATCGGCGTGAAGGCCGGCGAGGGGCTGCTGGCCGCCGGCATGACGAGCGGGGGAATGCTGCGCGTGAAGCCCGGCGCGCGCAGCCCGCATTGGCATGAGCGCGTGGAGGGCAGCCTGCCGTTCCCGGTCGACGCCGCGCTGGTGCTGCCGCTCGAAGGGGACGGC
>JAYUYU010000055.1:0-3078 GCA_043752365.1 Myxococcales bacterium
GACGAGCCCGTCGTCCGCGAGGCCTTGAGCACGAGTGATCGGCTGCCCTGCGCTTGGGCGCTGCGACTTGATCGGCTCGGCAAGCTGCTCAGCCGCGGCGCGGAGACGCCGTCGATAGAGGCCGTAGCCGAGGCTGCTGGCGCCCTGCAGCAGCTCGAAAGTCATGTCGCGTTTCAGAAGTCCGGGCAGACTCAGGCGGTCAAGCGCGGCGAGATGGCGGTGCGACTGCTGGCCTGGCTCGCCGCGCGGCCCGATCAGAAGGTTGAAGTGGGCGATAGCGACCACGCGGACACGATCGCGCTCGGGCAGTGGTACGCCGAAGAAGGCGGCTTCGTCGACTGGGCGCGGCGTTGGGCCCGTGGCAGCAGCGATAGCGCGCTCGGCGTAGGTGCGCAGGCGATCGTGGAGCGCGTCGATCGAGAACGCGCGCAGCTGGACGAGCGCTTCACGCGGTCACTGCAGCGCTGGGTGGCGGCGGGTCGACCATCGAACGTGGTCGTGCCGATCGATCAGGCGCTGAAGCGCTTTGGCGTGGCATTTCTCGAACAGAACCGCGAACGGCGGCTGTTGGTGCTGCTGATGGACGGCATGGCCTGGGCGCAAGCAGTGGAGCTGCTGCAGTCGCTCGGAACGCGCGCGCACGGCTGGGCCCCTCTGGCCTGGCACGGCATGTATCCGGTCGGCAAGGGGGCCTATCCGGTGATGCTGGCCAATCTGCCTACCGTGACGGAGGTGAGCCGATCCGCCTTCTTCGCCGGCAAGGAGATGCCGAGCGGCTCCGCGCTGAGCACCCAGAAAGATCCCGAACGCTTTCGAGACAACAAGGCGCTGCAACCGTTTTGCGATGAAGCTCTAGGCCCGCGCCTGCTGCTGCGCGGCGAGGGTCACACCCTCGACGGCTCGGCTTCGAACGAAGCGCTGAGCCTGATTGCCGAGATCAAGCGTGGCGTCGTGGGTGTGGTCGTCAACGCTATCGACGCCTCGCTGAAAGGCGATTCGCAGCAGGCACATCAGTGGACCGTTGACTCCATCCGTTCGCTCTCCGCGCTGCTCGAGGCGGCCCGCTCTGCCGGTCGCAGCGTGCTGCTGGTCGCCGACCACGGGCACGTGCCGGCCGACCGTCTGCGTACGCTTTCCGCGCCGGGCCAAGCGGGCGCGCGCTGGCGCCCTTGGCTCGGCGACGACGACGCCATCCAAGCAGGCGAGCTGTGGTTCTCGGGCTCCGGCGTCTACGCGCCGAAGGGCGCTCAAGGCGCGGTGCTGCTGGCGACGGAAGCTCTGCGTTACGGCGCGGCTGCCCACGCGGGTGAGCACGGCGGGGCCACGCTGGCCGAGGTGGTCACTCCGTGCGTCTTGATTGGCTGGGACGAATCAGGTCCGGAAGCGCTTGTCGACAAGGCCTTGAAGCCACGGCCAGCCTATGTGCCTGACTGGTGGCATTTTGCGGTGCGGCCCGCCGTTGAAGTGCCGCGAACGCCCCCGCCGCCGAGCGTAAAGAAGAAGAAGGGCGTCTCCGAGGCACAGTTGGGCTTGCCGTTGCCCGGCGAGCCGCCGCCGGTGGCCGTTGCCCCGCGCCAGGCGGCCAAAGCGGGGGGGCAGCTGGCCGTATTTGCGGGCTGCGACATGCTGGCGGCGCGGGCGCCCAATGCGGCAGAGCGTGAGCAGGTGGCGCTAGCCGTTGGACTCTTGCTCTCGCGGGGCGGAGCACTCGCGGCTGAGGTGTTCGCTCAGCATATGAGCGTGCTCAGCTACCGGGTCGAAGGCTACGTGCGGCGCTTTCAGGAAATCTTGAACGTGGACGGCTACTTGGTTCTGCGGTTCGATCCCGCCACGCGCCAGGTCTTCTTGGACAAGTCCAAGCTGGAGCAGCAATTCGAGGTGAAGTTGTGAGTTCCCCCAGTCCGCTGAAACGGCGTGAAATCATCGATGCCTTGCGCATCGGCGCTGTGCCGCGCCGGGGACTCGAGCTGTTTGCGGCGGGGCTCGAGCGCTTCGAGCGCGCCATCGACGAAGAGCTCGAGAGCGTGGCCGCCGGCAACGGTCGCTTCAAAGCAGTGCGGGGCGAGTACGGCAACGGCAAGACCTTCTTCTCGCGCTGGCTCGAGCAGCGCGCGAGACGGCAGGGCTTTGCCACGACGCTGGTGCAAATTTCGGAGACAGAAACGCCCCTATACCGCATGGAGACGGTGTATCGACGCGGCGTCGAGCAGCTCCAAACCGAGGAATGGAGCGACGGCGCGTTTCGATCGCTGATCGATCGCTGGTTCTTCACGCTCGAAGACGAAGTCTTGGGCGCTGGGAAGGTCGACCCGAATCACGCCGACGGCGTCGCCAACGCTGTGGGCGATTTGTTGGAGCAGCGACTAGCTACTGTGAGCGCGACTCAACCGCAATTTGCGGCAGCGCTACGGCGGGCGCACACGGCGCGCGTCCGCGGCGAGCACGCCATCGCGGAGGGCTTGATTGCTTGGCTGATGGGGCAACCCAACATCGGGCAAGACATCACGCGCGCGGCGGGCTTGAAGGGCGAGATCGACCATTTTGGCGCCGGCGGTTTCATTCGCGGCTTACTGGAGGTGCTCAAGCAGACCGGGCGCAAGGGCTTGGTGCTGGTACTCGACGAGGTTGAAACCATCCAGCGCGTGCGCACGGATGCCCGAGAAAAGAGCCTGAATGCGCTGAGGGTGCTGATCGACGACCTGATGCACGGCGCCTACCCGGGCCTATACGTGCTGATCACGGGCACGCCGCAATTCTTCGACGGCCAGCAAGGCGTGCAGCGTGCGCCCGCCTTGGCGCAGCGACTGCATACCGAGTTCGGCAAGGAGCCGAAATTCGACAGTGCACGGGCGCCGCAAATCCGGCTGCAGCCGTTCACGCTCGAGCGCATGGTCGAGGTCGGACAGCGGATTCGCGAGCTGTATCCGAGCGAGCAGCGCCCGCGGATCGAGCAGAAGGTTACAGACGCTGTTATCAACGACCTCGCGCGCGGTGTAGCGGGCAAGTTAGGGGGGCGTATCGGCGTGGCCCCGCGCATCTTCCTCAAGCGCATCGTCGATCTGTTGGATCGCGTCGACG
>JAYUYU010000056.1:0-3076 GCA_043752365.1 Myxococcales bacterium
TTCAGAAATTGCCGCCAACTTGACTGACGTGCTAGAAAAAGTCGCCTGCAAGGTGCAGGTAACCGAGCTGGATTTCGCGTCGAAGGTCATCTCGACGCTGGAGCTTGCGGACGTGCCCGCGGCCATCGAAGCCGGGCGCTTCGTGTGGGTCGACGTGGATGCGACGGACGTGGAGGAAGCGCGACGGCTGCTGCTGGGCGTCGGCGCCATTGCCGAAGGCGTCGTGCACGACGCGCTCACCAGTGAACCTGCCACACGCCACGCCCGCTACGAAGAGTACCTGCACGTCGTGATCGCGGGCTGCAAAGAGCACGGCGCGAAGTTCGAGCTCGAGCGCGTCGACGTCGTGATCGGCCAAAGCTTTCTGGCCACCATTCATCGTGGGCGCGTGTCTTTTTTGGACGCCGTGTTTCGCGACTACCGCTCCGACTTCCAGCGCTTCGCCAAGAGCCCGAGCTTTTTGGTTTACGAAATTTGGGACCACCTGATCGAAAACTACCTAGAGGTCCAAAAGCGCATGGAAGAACAGGTCGAGCGGGTGCAGAACGAGCTGCGCGGGCCAAACGTGGACGCCGGGGTGTTCGGGCGCATCTCGGATCTGGGCGCCGACCTGCTGCATTTTCGCAAGATCTTGCTACCAGCGCGCGCCGTGCTGACTGACCTTTCCACGCGCCGCACGCTGTTTATCAGCGAGACCACGCAGTCGTTCTTGCACAACATGGTCGGCACGCTGGAGCATGTGTTGCAAGACTTGCTGGTCGACCGCGACATTTTGACCGAGTCGCTGAACCTGCACATGTCGTTGATTGGCCATCGCACCAACGAAGTGATGAAGCGGCTCACCGTGGTGAGCGTCGTATTCCTGCCGCAGACGTTCCTATGCGGCGTCTACGGCATGAACTTCGAAAACTTTCCGGAGTTGCAATGGCGCTACGGCTATGTGTTCTTTTGGCTCGTCGTGGCGCTAATTGTGAGCGGCCTGATGCTGGTGATGCGCCGCGCTAAAATGTTTTGAAGACCGCGCGAGACTGGCAGCTGACGATTCAAGCTTTCAACTCCCGATAGACTGGCCGAGCCAGAGCCCGACCCGGACCCCAAGGGCGACTTGACAGGTCGAATAGCTGCCAACAGGGTCTCAGCATTTTTTTGGACATGTCTGACTTTCGAAGACTTGCGCACGACGACCAGCTCGGCTGCTTGGACGAGCTGGCTGAACGCGCCAGCCATGAGTTTGGTCTTCAGGTTGAGCAGCGCGAGCTACTTCAGTACGAGGACAACGCCGTCTACCGCCTGACCGACCGCGGCGGTTCGCAGTACGTGCTGCGGATCAGCGCAGAGGGGGGCCACCCCGTCGCCGAGCAAACGTCGGAGGTCGAGTGGCTGCGCTGGCTCCGCGCCGACAACCAACCCGTTCCGAAACCCGTTCCGACATCACAGGGTAGCTTCGTCCTCCGCGTGGGTTCGGAGCGCGTGTCTCAGCGCGTATGCGTGCTGTTCAGTTGGCTGGAGGGGGACCTGCCACCGGCCAACATTTCAGAGTCTCAAATGGCGCGCTTAGGTGCTGCCGCGGCCCGCTTGCACTCGCCATCCAAGCCTTTTTCTGCCTCTGCCAGTTTCACGCGCCCAGTGCTCAATTGGCGCGCGGTCATCGGTGAGCCCGGCGACGAGCCCTGCCCCGCCGCGCAACACCCGCTACTGACTCGACTCGGCGAACGACTGCGTCCAGAGCTGGCCGAGCAGTCAGACGAAGCCAGCTGCCTCATCCACGGCGACCTCCACCGCGACAACGTGTTGGTACAGGGCGAGGCCATCAGCTTCATCGACTTCGATGACTGCGCCTGGGGGCATCCATTGTTCGACGTCGCGAGCCTACTGGATTCCTTTCGTCGTCGGGTCGTCGAGCGCGCTGACTATCCGCGTGCGCGCGACGCATTCTTGGAAGGCTATCGGCCTGTGTTCGGCAAGGGCGCGGAGCTCACAAGGCAGCTTTGCATGTTCAAAGCGCTCCGCGACGCCATCACGCTCCGTTTCATCACTAGCTCCAGCAACGAAAGCGTTCGCGGCTGGGCCAAAGGGCGAATCGAAGAGCTCGTAACTCACCTTGAAGGCTACCTCGAAGATGGGCCGGCACGAATCTGACGGCGGCGCCTCACGTCGTCACCCGTGCGATTGAGGTCTCGACGAACGTGGGGCGCGGAGGTCAGATTAGCGGCCTCTGCCGCAGTGGCCGCGTATCAGGGGCAGCCCTCGGGCGGATTCGGAATCCGATATTCGTCGCACAGGGGACTGAACAGAACGTCACAACACTGACCAGGCAGAAAGCCCGGCCAGAAGCAGGACAGCATGTCGCCATCCACTGCCGAGCAATGAGTGATGCCGCACGCCCGCTGTCCACCGCACGCGCACGAGGTCGCGCCGCAGCCCGGCTGCTTGCTGGCGCAGGTGTAGTGCCTGCCCGAAAAGGACTGCACCGCGCACAGCATGTCGCGCTCGTAACAGAGCTGGCAGCTCTTCAGATCGGCGCAGGACTGGACCGGAACGCAGTCCCCCCAGCATCCCGCGTCGACGCGCGGCGCGGAGCCCGGCGGGCATTCGGGCCTTTCGGCTTCGCACGTCACCTTCGAGGGCTCACAATCCTCGACGTGGCGGCAGCGGCCCAGCCCGCAGTACTCGCCCGCGGGGCAGTCCTTTTCCTCGAAGCACTGCCAATAGTCCGGATAACCGTCGGCAGCGCCGCCAGCAGCCGAAGGCGGCGTGCCGCCCATCGAAGCGTCGGGCTCACGGCGCAGATCGCGCGCAGTGTTGCCACCGCAATTCACGAGCGTCTGCACCAGAATGGCCAGCAGCGGCACCAACCAACGCTGACCCGAAGCGGCGAAAGACGGCACGATCGCTGTCACGATTCGCTCAGTACAGTGGGAACCCGCGTACCAGCGCCCTGACGCTCGCGCAGGCGCGCAGCCGGATTGAAGCGAAAGAACGTCGCCAGCTCTTGGTACAAGGCAGCGTGGCGACTTTCGAGCCTCGCCGGCTGTTCGAAAAATTGCTCGACCACGACCGCGAAAAATTCGGGAGC
>JAYUYU010000057.1:0-3074 GCA_043752365.1 Myxococcales bacterium
CGAGGTGGGCCAGCTAAGGGGACGCGCTTCGTAGCAAAGCCCCCCCCGCTAGGCAAGGGTTCGGCATCACTTTCGGCACGTTTTTTTCCATGACCCGCCTCGGCCCTTGGGGTGCCGCTGGAATTGGGGGCGCCGGCTACAGTGCCAGTTCAACCCTAGGGAAGCACGGTCGTGACCCGCATGTGCCAGGAGCCCACCTGCGGAATCGAACTGAAAGCCGGCGGCAAGGTGCCGGGGTCCGCGTACTGCTGCGTGGTGCCGAGCAGATCGGCAAAGCTGAGGTCGGGCGTGAGGCCGTCGTTCCTGTAGACGAACATGCCGCTGCCGGCCCGTAGGCCTATGACGTAGTAGCGCCCCGACGTGAGGATCGTGGAAATGACCCCGCTGCTCTGAAAGCCGGCGGCCGTGCCGGTCGTGATGGTGTCGAAGGCCGGCGAGTAGGGGCCGCCTTCGGCCAGGCTGGAGTAGACGGCCCAGTGCATCGAGGTGCCGGTCATGTTCGAGAAGCTGTCGACCTCGATTTGGGTGAGCTTGCGGGTCGTCCGGACGTAGATGACGTCGCCCATCATGAAGGAGCCGGAGGCCACGTTGTACGTCGTCTGGTCGCCCATCACGTCGACCGCCGAGTTGGCGCAGCCAGTCAGGGAGCAGAGCTTGCTCGTCGCCGTGCAGAGCGTGGGCGAGACGAGGTAGCCGCTGCCCAGGGCGTCGCAGGTGCCGTAGCTCTCGCCGTTGCAGCCCTTGGTACCGCTGGCGCAGACCTTGGGCTCGCAGCTAGCGACGTTGGGGATCGTGGTTTTGCAATATTCGTCGGCGAAGCAGTACTGGCTTTCCGTAAAGCTCAACCCGAGGCCGTCGCAAGCTTGTACGTGCCCGCCGTTGCAAAACAGGCTGTTAGCCGTGCAAACCTGGGCTTTGCACTGGCCCCCGTCGCAGGTTTTGTTGGCGCCGCAGGCCGTGCCGGCACCGTTGGGGCCCGAGCCGTCTGCCTTGCACGTGGCTAGGTGGGTGAGGTCGGCGCAGACGGGCTGCCCCCCGGTGCACACGTCCGCGAGGCAATACCAGTAGCCAGGGCTACAGTAGGCGTCGGCCGCGCAGGTGTCGGATGCCGTGCCTGCCGTGCCGTTTGCGTTGCACAGGTTCGGGTTACCCGACTTGCAGAAGTACTGATTGGGCTCGCAAATCTTGGCTTTGCAGCTGCCGGCTTCGCAAACCTTGCTGGATAGGAAGCAGTCAGTGCCGCCGGCTACCCAGCTGGAGCCATCGGCTTTGCAGGTGGTGGCAATGCTGCCGTTACAACCGGCCGCGCTCGGCGTGCACGTTCCATGGTGGCAGTAGGCGTCTGAGGGATCGCAATACAGCCCGCCAATGCAAGCTTCCAAGAGCGAACTCGAGGTGCCGTCCGCGCTGCACTGCACCGAGTTGCCTGCCACGTCGCAAAACCGCGTGGAAGGCGTGCAAACTTTGGAAGCGCAGGTGGCGGGTGTGTAGCCTTGGCAGACCGCGTCGGCGCCGCAGTCTTGGCCAACGCCGACCGGCCCCGTGCCTTGCGCGTTGCAAGTTTTTAGCTGGTTTTGGTCGCAGTAGGTCTGGCCCTTAGTGCAGGGGTCGCTGTAGCAAGCCGCGCTCGTTCCGTGCTTCTCGCAGTGCTGGTAGTAGTCATTGCCGCTCTGCCCGCCCGCGCCGCTCTCGTCCGGGCTTTCGCAGATGGCGGTTTGGAACGCGGCCGTACCGGTCGCGTTGCAGTTGTACGCGTTGCCGTCGTCACCGCAGTACTGCTCGGACGGGTCGCATACCAGCGGCAGGCAGCCACCGTCGACGCACGCTTGGTTGGCCTTGCAAGATTTCCCCGGATCGTAGCCGGAGCCAAGCGCGTCGCAAACGCTGGGAACGTTGTCGACGCAAGCCTCGGCCTGGGGCGTGCAAACCTGGGTTTTGCAGGCCTTAAGGTCGATATCGCAGTACTGCCCGACCGCGCAAAACGACACGCTGTCACGCGTGCCGTTGGCCGAGCACAGGTGTAGCGCGTTGGCGGCAGCGTCGCACGTGACCGAGTCGGGCTCGCACACGATGTCGACACATTGGGAGCCGATGCAGACTTGATTCGCCGCTGCGCAGTCCACGGTCGCTTCGATCGAAAGACCGTCCTGGCCGCAGGTCTCGAGTTTGCCCTCGGCGTTGCAGCTGCTGATGCCCGGCTTGCAGACCCAGTCCGTGCAAGCAGCGGCGCCGGCTTCGCCTTCACAGCTGGCGTGCTTGCCACAGTATTGCGGCAACACGCGATCGCCCGCGGCGTTGCACATTTGAACGGCTTGGCCCATCGCGTCGCACGAGCCCGCGCCGGCCACGCACGTATCGAGCAGGCAGCGCCCACCGCTGCAGTGCTGAGCCTGGGCGCAATCGCTCGCGGCGACGCACTCGACGCATAGGCTCAACAAGGGGTCGCAGCGCAGCCCGTCGCTGCAATCTCCGTGGCCCGAGCAGCGAGCGCTACAGCGTTGGTCGACGCAGCGCTCGCCCGTCGCGCAGTCTCCTTCGCCCAGGCACTCCACGCACGCGGCGCGCGCCAAGTCGCACACCGTGCCGGGCCGGCAGCCCTTGACGTCATGGCAAACGCTGGCGGGCTGGCAGCCGCCGTTCAAACAAGCGGAGCCGGCAGCGCAGTCCACAGTGCTTAGGCAGTCGACGCAGGTTTGTGAGCCAGAATCGCAATGCAGCTGGTCCGGGCAGGCGTCGTTTTCACAGCTCTGCGGCGCGCGACAGCTCCCCCCGAGGCACAGCTGCCCTGCCCCGCATTGGGACGAGACTCGGCAATCTACGCAACCGCGGAACGGGTCGCAGACGCCGCCGGAGCAATCGCGGTCGGCCAGGCACACCGGTGCGCCGCCAGCCGACTGCGCCGTGTCGTCACTGCAAGCCGCCAGTACCGCCAGCGTGAACGCAACCACCACGGCAAGAATTCGTCGCATGCGTAACCCCGAGTCTAAAGCTGAACGTTGAAGACGAGCGTCCTACACCATTGGGCGAAGGGAGACGAGCTTCCCACGCTGCGCGAGGCTTGCCCGTGAGTCTTC
>JAYUYU010000058.1:0-3069 GCA_043752365.1 Myxococcales bacterium
GCTCGAAGGCGTCCTTGGCCGATACGTCGCGGACGACGACCAGCACTTGCTTCATGTCGGCGCGCTGCGCGGCGCGCCAGCGACGCTCACCGGCGATCAGCTCGAAGTCGTCTTGGCCGGGGCGCCGGCGCACCACCAGCGGCTCGAGCAAGCCGTGCTCACGCAGCGACGACGCCAGCTCGTCGAGCTTGTCGGAATCGAAGTGCTGCCGCGGCTGCCCGCGCTGCGGCACGATTTTGTCGATGGGGCACGAGAAGACGTTGCCTTCACCGTAGTTGGGCGGAGGAGTGCCGCCCGGCGTCCCGCTGCGCTCCGGCTGCACCGGCACGCGCGCCGGCATCAGTGCGTCGAGGCCGCGGCCCAAGCCGCGGAGCGGTGGCTTGCGCGGTTCGTTCAAGCGGGCACTCCGAGCAACTCGTGCGCGAGGCTAAGGTAGCCCTGCGCGCCCTTGCTGCTCACGTCGTACAGCAGCGCGGGCAGACCATGCGACGGCGCTTCGGACAAGCGCACGTTGCGGGGAATGATCGAGTCGAAGACGCGGAAATGCTTGCGCACTTCGTCGGCGACCTGGTGAGCCAGGCGATTGCGCGGGTCCCACATGGTGAGCACGATGCCTTCGACCGTCAGGCCCGGATTCAGCGAGTTTTTGATGCGATCAATGGTGGCCATCAGGTAGGTGATGCCCTCGAGCGCATAATACTCCGGTTGCAGGGGGACGATCACCCGCTCGGCCGCGACCAACACATTCAACGTGAGCACGCCCAGGGAAGGGGGCGAGTCGATGATCACGAACTCGAAGTCACCGGCGTCTTGCAGCAGCGTGCGCAAGTGGGTGCCGCGGTTCTCGTCGAACAGCTCGTACTCGACGGCCGTTAGATCTTGCGTGGCGGGGGCGAGGAACAGCGTCTCTTGGGGGGTCTTTTGCAGGACCTCGGCTAAGGTCGCGCTGCCGATGAGCGCTTCGTAAATGGTGAGCGGAGTCGTGCCGGGGCGGACGCCCACGCCGCTAGACGCGTTGCCCTGCGGATCCATATCGACGAGCAGCACGCGCCGCTCGGCAGCGGCCAGGCTCGACGCGAGGTTCACCGCCGTCGTCGTTTTGCCGACGCCGCCCTTCTGGTTGGCGATGGCGATGATCAAAGGCCTGCTCATGCGTTGTGGCGGACCGTACCAGAGGATTGAGGCGTGAGGATTGAGGGCTGAGGCGCGGGGGCGGTGCCGCCCTGCGGCCTCGCCTCAGGCCTCGATCCTCACGCTTTACTACTTTCCCCTTATCGAACTGCAGCCAAGCCACGTGGTTTTTTTGGACCCACGGAGACACTGTCGTACTCTGTGAGTAGATGTAGGTGTAAGTAGGTCTTCTTGGAACGACGAACCGCGACTCAGCTTCTGAACCTCCGTAGCCACCTGACCCGGGCCCTCCTCGTCGAGCCGCCCGACACGGTCAGTCGGGCCCAGGAGCGGATCCTCGAGCAGCGGTTCTTCGAGTCCCCCAAGACGCCCACTCCCGCCCGCGTCGTCGAGCTTTCGGCCTCCCGCCTTCGCCCCCGCTTCTGAGCCCCGACCCAAGGAGACTCTGCACCACATGGCTTCGCCCAAGAATTACTCCACTTTCGCTGATTTCGAGCGCGACACCCTGCGTCCCGACATGCGCATCGGTTGGTCCTCCTCGGACGAGATCGAGTCCAGCGGCGCGCAAGCGCTCGACTTCGACCTCGACCCGTTCGAGGCCAAGCTTTGGGCCGCCGAACAAGACGAGTGACTCGTCCACTGACTTAGGTCCCCTCCCGGGACTTTTGAACCCCGGCCGGCTGCCTCCGACCGGGG
This sequence comes from Myxococcales bacterium, assembly GCA_043752365.1. Lineage (GTDB taxonomy): Bacteria > Myxococcota_A > Polyangia > Polyangiales > Polyangiaceae > PMG-095. Next base: position 1,828 of record JAYUYU010000058.1, read on the forward strand.
TTCGCTTTTTTTGTCTCCCGTGCCCAGGCCTCAAGCCAAGAAATCGATCGCGAGAGTCGTTGTTCGGACCGTTGGGCACGTTTACGGGCACGGGGGATTTTCATCGAGGATCGTTGACGTTACCGGCGCGGCATGTAAGGTCTGCCGCCGCTGTCATGGTCGAGATGCAAGTCAACGTTCAGAGGCTGAGCCCGGTTTTGGTGGAGTTCGACGTCGAGGTGGGCGTCGCTCGCGTCACGACCGAGCTCGAGAAGGCTTACAGCCAAATCGCCCGCACCGCGAAGGTGCGCGGCTTTCGTCCAGGCAAAGCGCCGCGTAAGGTGCTGACGCACCTGTACGGCGCCCGTATCGCCGCCGACGTCGCGCAAAAGCTCGTCGACGAGACGTTTCCGCAAGCCGTCACCGAGCAGAAGCTGCAGCCGGTCACGTCGCCCGCCGTCGAAGCGCAGAGCGTCGAAGAGAACAAGCCGTTCTCGTACAAGGCTCGCGTCGAGGTGCTGCCGGAAATCGCCAGCGTCAACTACGAAGGCCTCGTCGCCAAGCGCGCCAAGGTCGAGATCGCCGACGAGGCGATCGAAAAGGAGCTGGACTCGGTGCGCAAAGCGCACTCGACGCTCGAGCCGCCCAAGACCCCGCGCCCCGGCGCCAACGGCGACACCGTCGGCATCGATTTCGTCGTGTCGGTAGACGGCGAAACGATTGACGACGCCGGTGCCACCGACTTTCAGGTCGAGCTCGGCGGCGGCGCGCTGCTGGCGCAGATCGAGGAAGCCGTGCTCGGCAAGAACACGGGCGACACGGCTTCGGCCGAGGTGCCCATGCCGGCGCAGCACCCGCACCCCAAGCTCAAGGGCAAGACCGCCACGTTTGCGATCACCGTCAAGGACATCAAAGAGCGCGTGCTCCCGAATGCCGACGACGAGTTCGCCAAAGACGTGGGCGAGTTCGAGACGCTGGCGGCCTTGAAGGACGACATCAAAAAGAAGCTCGAGACCCAGGCCAAAGAGCAGAGCGACAACCAGCTCGCCGAGCAGCTGGTGTTGGAGCTAGTGAAGGCCAACCCGGTGCCGGTGCCGCCCTCGCTAGTCGAGCGCCAAATGCGCCTCACCGAGCAGGAAATTCTGAATCGGGCGCGCAGCCAGGGGCAGCGCGTCACCGGCCTGGGCGAAGAGCTCCGCGGCAAGCTGATCGAAGACAGCGAAATCAAGGTCCGCGCCGGCCTCCTCATGGCAGAAATCGCCA
>JAYUYU010000059.1:0-7843 GCA_043752365.1 Myxococcales bacterium
TTTGCGCGACTTGCAAAAAGTCACTTCGACCTCGAAGTCACTTTGCGCGACTTGCAAAAAGTCACTTCGACCTCGAAGTCACTTTGCGCGACTTGCAAAAAGTCACTTCGACCTCGAAGTCACTTTTGGTGTTGGGAGGGTCGTGCCGGATGACAACGGCAAGAAAACAGGGGGAACGGGGAGATTTCGAGAAGAGGGATGGGGACGGGTCCGCTGGCCGCCTCGACGCAACAGGCAGGCCGCTGGCGCACTCCGCGACTCCGCGACTCCCTGTTGATTCCAGCTCGAGCGACACGCTGTGGCCCGATGCCGCTACGTGAGCTTCTGCGATTCGAGCTGCGATTTGGCAGCCAGGCGTGCCTACGTCGTTTCGCCGTGCCAGCGGCGGTCCACGAAGGCCGTCGTCACTTGGTAGATGCAGGTGTCGAAGCCGTCGCGGAAGCATTGGCTCTGCGTGACGTTGCAGGCGCAGCCTACCGTCAGCAAAGCTTCGGCCAGAATGCCCTGCTCCATGACGCAGTGGTGCGCGGTATTCTTTTCGATCTTGCAAAGCCCTGCGTCGAACTCGAGCACTTTCCAGCCACCGATGCCGCGGCCGCGGTTGCTGTGGTGATACATGTTGTCCATGCCGTAAAGAATGTCGCGCGCGCTCTTGGCCAGCAGCACCACGCGTGTCTTGTGAGACATTTGGAATAGTTTGCGGCCCATCTGCATCAGCCCGTAGGGGCCGACGTGTGCCTCCAAAATTTCCATCACACCGAGCAGCCATTCGATGGGGTACCAGCCGTCGGGTTGAATGGTCTTCAGCCGGTCGGCCTCACGTTTGCCCAGGACTTGCTCGGGCAGCTTGAGAATTTGCAGCCCCGCCAAGATGTCCGAGCCCAGCGTGCTGTGGTCTTCCCCCAAATAACCCCGAGGCCTTCGCACCGGCATGGCTCGGGACGCTATCGAACGTTGGGAGGATGCACCAGCACCGCCGCCATTCCAGCGCTTTTCGCGGCCTGTAGGCCCAGCACGCTGTCTTCAAAGACCACGCAGTCGGCGGGGGCGACGCCCATCCGCTCCGCCGCCAGCAAGAACATGTCGGGGGCCGGCTTGCCGTGCACCACGTCTTCCGCCCCGATCACCACCGGGAAGAGCTCCCCCAGGCCAATCAGCGAAAGCGTACGCAACACGACCTGGCGCTCCCCGCCGGAGGCCACGCTCACCGGGTGACTGGCCGCGACGCGCCGCGCCAGCTCCACGACCTCGACGATGGGCTGCACTGTCGGCAAGAAGCGCTCGTACTCGCGGCGTTGGCTGTGCGTGACGGCTGCGGGGTCCAAGGCCAAGCCGAACTGCGCGTTCAGCTCGCGCACGGTGTTCGGCAGGGTCATACCGCCGCGGCTCGTGAACAGCTCCCAGTGAAAATCAATCAGCGCGCCATGCTCTGCAAGCGCTGCCAACCACGCCCGATGGTGCACGACCATCGAGTCTGCCAGCGTGCCATCGCAATCGAAAATGTAGCCACCGTACTCGCGGCTCAGAGGCTCGAAGATCACGGCAGCGGCATAGCATGGGCTCGAGCTCCGGCCTATGCCGCGCTCGCTGGCTCAGTCGCGCTGCTGCCGCGCGCGAAAAACGCCCTCGCGGGCGCACAACCACACGTCGTTGGCATCGCGGCCGAGCACCTGCGCGACGTGCAGCGTGGCTTCGAGCTTTTGAAATGCGGCGTCGGCGAAAACTGCGGCGCCGCCATCTCCACCGACCCACAGCGCGTCGTCACTGCCCCAAATCGAGCGCGGACCCGTGACGGGCGCGGCCGAGCTGTGCCAGGCCTGGCCGTTGAAATGGTGCAGGCGACTGGCGTCGTGCTCGACCACGCAGGCCTCTGCCCCGCGCACGAAGGCGTCGTCTGCCCTGCGCCACGGGCCGGGGGCCGCGATAGGCTCCCAGTCTTTACGGAGGTTGAAGAAGGTCGTACCCGCGATACCCCAACCGTTGCCTAGCGACAGCCCGACGCGGCTGAGACCGACCGGAGCGGAGGCCTTGGCCCAGCCGCTCACGCGCTTGATCAAGCAACTTTCGCCGGGGCGACACACGATTTCCGGATCGGCCGTGCCTAGCAGGGCGACCAAACCTGGCCCGCCACGCTTGCCGAGCGGGCCGAGCTCGTCGAGCGCGGGCTTCAAGCCGCCGGGCAGGGAACGGTAGTAACGCACTTCGTCACCCGAAGGCGTGTGGGCGGTGCCGGCTACGCGCACGCGATAGTCGCGCCCGAAGAAGACGCCGACAGCGACGCCGGCACCCCGCAGCGCGTCGGGCAGCGGCTCTTGGTGGGTGCCACGCTTGTCCAGCACGGTCACGGCGTCGTTGCCCAGGGCAGCCACATACGGCTCACGGTCGAGCGCTAACGCGCGACACGGTTGGTCGAGCACACGCTCGAGCGTTGGCCGCGCGTGGGCGGGTGGGCTAGCGAGCCCCAACAAGAGGGTGAACAAGCAGGTGTCAACGCATTGACGCGGTGTCATTCCGAGACGCGCTCCGGTGCCAGCCGTTTGGCTGTGGGCTGACGTCGCCCAGGGTAAAGGGCCTGTGGCCGCGCGAAAAGCGCGAAGTTTCTGCCGGGTTGATGCTCACAAAGTACTGAACAAGCTGGCACGCTTCTCGCTACCGCTGGCTGCGTGAGCCAGGCTCCCGCGCCCAGTCCAAATAGCAACGGAGCTGAGCTTGCCATCGCGCTCGGCATCGTCGGCATCGTGCTGATGATGGTCATTCCGCTGCCGGGCGTGCTGGTGGACGCCTTGCTGGCGTTCAGCTTGGCCGTGTCGATCGGCGTGTTCTTGATCGGCCTGTTCATGGAGAACGCGCTCCAGTTCAGCGCCTTTCCAGCCGTCATTCTCGTCGCCACCCTACTGCGGTTGAGCCTGAACGTCGCCACCACACGGCTGATTTTGCTCAACGGCCACGAGGGCCATGGCGCCGCCGGTCGCGTAGTCGAGACTTTTGGCCGCATCGTCGTCGGCGGCAACGTGGTCGTCGGCCTGGTCATCTTCTTGATTTTGGTCGTGATCAACTTCGTGGTGATCACGAAGGGCGCCGGCCGCGTGGCGGAAGTTGCCGCGCGTTTCGCGTTGGACGGCATGCCCGGCAAACAGATGGCGATCGACGCCGATCTGAACTCCGGCAACATTTCGGCCGATGTCGCGCGCACGCGCCGCAAAGACCTCGAGCGCGAAGCCGACTTTTTCGGTGCCATGGACGGCGCGAGCAAGTTCGTCAAAGGCGACGCGATTGCCGGCCTGTTGATCACGTTCATCAATTTGGTCGGCGGCCTGATGATCGGCTTGGCCCACGGCATGACGTTGGCCAACGCCGCAGAAACCTTCTCGATTCTGTCGGTGGGTGACGCGCTGGTGGCGCAAATGCCGGCGCTGATGATCTCGACCGCCGCGGGCGTCGTGGTGACCCGCTCGGCCACGGGCGACCAGCTCGGTCGCGCCTTGCGTAGCCAGATGCTCGGTAGTCGGCGGGCCGTCGCGGCCACCGCCGGAGTGTTGACGCTGTTCGCGCTCTTGCCTGGCATGCCGGCCTTGCCGTTCTTGGCGCTGGCCGTCGCGCTCGGACTGACCGCGCGGGCCGCCGGCAAAAAGGAAGAAGCCGACAGCAAGGCCGCCCAGGTCGCAGCGAAAGAGCCCGTCAGGAAGCCCGGCTCCAGTGAAGAAATCGACGCCGCGCTGCCGCTCGACATTTTTGCGCTCGAGGTCGGCTACGAGCTGGTGCAAGCCGTTGACCCGCAAATGGGCGGAAATTTGGTGGATCGCATCGCCGCGCTGCGAAAGCAGATGGCGCTAGATCTGGGCATCGTGATTCCGCCCGTGCACGTGCGCGACAACCTGCAGCTGCCGCCGGGTGTGTACCGCTTTTTGATGCTAGGCACCGAAATCGCTCGGGGGACCACCCGCGCAGGCCGCTTCCTGGCCATGGACGCGACCGGCAGCGCGCCGCCCATCGATGGCGAGGTCACGAAGGATCCGGCGTTTGGTACACCGGCACGCTGGATTCCCACGCGCGACCGCGAGCTGGCCGAAGCCCTGGGCTACACGGTAGTCGACCATACGACCGTCATTGCGACCCACCTGTCCGAGGTCGTGCGCTTCAACGCCCACAACATTCTGGGGCGAACCGAGCTCGGGCATCTGTTCGAGGTCTTCCAGCGCACCACGCCGAAGCTGGTCGAGGACTTGGTCCCGAACTTGCTCTCCAACGGTGAAGTGCTGCGAGTCATGCGTAACTTGTTGAAGGAGGGCGTGTCGATCCGCGATCTGCGCTCGATCCTCGAGGCGCTGACCGAGATTGCGCCCAACACTCGCGATCCCGAGCAGCTGACGGAGATGACGCGGCAACGCCTTTCGCGTCAAATTACGGCGCAGTTCACCGGTCATGACGGCACGCTCTCCGCGCTGGTGTTGGACGCGCCCGTCGAAGAAATGTTCCGGCGTTCGCTGCGCGAAATCGCGGCAGGTACGGGCGGCGCGCTGGACCCTGAGCTGGCGCGCCAGCTGGGCCTGGCGCTCGAGGCGGCCGTCAAGCGCATGGCGCAAGCGGGTCGGCCCGCCTGCGTCGTCGTGGCGCCCGATGTGCGTCGCTACCTGCGCGCCTTCGCCGAGCGGCGCTGTCCGTCGCTCGCCGTGTTGTCTTTCCGCGAGCTGGAACCCGACGTGGCCATCCGGCCTTTCGAAACCGTAAATCTCGGAAAGGTTGCAGCTTGAACAGTCTTTTTATCGCCACCACCGCCACCACCCACCACGCTTGCGCCAGCGTAGGAGTCGTCTGAGATGTCGTACCAGAGTTTTCGAGGAGCCGATCTGCAGGAAGCCCTTTCCGCCGTGAAGGCCACCTTGGGGCCGAACGCCCTGATAGAGGGCACACGGCGGGTCTCCAACGGCCGAGCTGGCGGCCTCGGGCAACAGTACGTGGAGGTGACTGCGGCGCCGCCCCAGGGGCTCAAATGGCCTTTTGCTTCGCGTGAAGCCCGCGCCACGGAGTTACCGCTGCGCGAGCGCCCGGCCATGCCGCCGCCGAGCGGCGAGACGCGCTCTTTACGCACTAAGACCAAGTTCGGCAGCGTGCTGGGGCTCGACAGCAACGAGGTCGAACGCGAGCTCACGAGCCTACGCGCTATGTTGGAAGAGCTGAACCAGCAGCGCCCCCCGCGCGAGCGCGCGCTCACGCTGCTGCATGCCCGGGGTATCGAAGGCAACCTAGCGCGCGACCTGGCAAACGGAGCCGCCAAGCACGCCAAAAAGGGCAAAGCGCCCCTGACCGATTTCTTGCGCGCCCGCCTGGCGGAGCGCATCACGGTGAGCGGCAGCTTGATGCAGAGCCCCCGCCGCACGCTGATTGCGTGCATGGGGCCGACCGGCGCAGGCAAAACCACCACATTGGCCAAGCTAGCCGCCCGCGCGCGTCTTGATTTGGGACGTAGCGTCGGTGTCATCAGCTTGGATACATTTCGGGTGGGCGCGGTCGAACAGTGGCAGCGCTACGCGACCCTGATGGGCATTCCCTTCCAGATTGCCTCCGACCGAGCCAGCTTTCGGCGTGCCATGGCCGAAATTACGGCTGATATCGTACTGGTGGACACGGCGGGGCGCTCCACGCCGGCTTCCAGCTGGGTGTTGCCCGACTGCCTTTCCGGCATGACCGAGGAATTGGAAAAGCACGCGCTCCTGGTGCTGCCAGCCTGGCTGCGCGCCAGCGACGTGCAGCGGATCGCCGGGCTGTACGAGGTGCCGGCACCCACCGAGGTCGTGATCACCAAGCTGGACGAGACCATCGAAGCGGGCGGCGTTCTGCACGCGGCCCTTCCCTCCGATATTCCGATAGCCTACCTTTGTAGTGGTCCCCGGGTTCCCGAGGACATCCGGGAAGCATCCGTGGAAGCCGTAGTCGACGCCGTCCTCCCGGCAGATGCGTGAGTTTGGTTTGGAGACTTTGGTGAGTCAGGCACCCAGCCGAAGTGCCCCGAAAGGGCAGAGCGATCGCGAGCTTTACGATCGGTACATGCCGCTCGTGCGCCGCATTGCGATGCGCACCATCCGCACGTTGCCGTCGACGCTCACGTTCGACGACATTCTTTCGGCTGGCTGGGTCGGGATGGCCGAAGCGCTCCAACGCCGCACCGGCGAGATGGAAGAGGAGCACTTCGAGGCTTACGCCTCGTACCGCGTACGCGGTGCTATCCTCGACTATTTGCGGGTGCTTGACCCCTTGTCGCGCAAGCTGCGCGGCGCCTCGCGGCGCATCACCGACGCCGCTTCAGACCTGACCCAGCGCCTCGGTCGCACCCCGAACGAGGACGAGATGGCAGGCGAGCTTGGGCTGTCGTTGCCGGCCTACCAAGAGCTCTTGACCGAGATCTCCGACGCCGGCTTCGCGCGCCTCGAGATCTCCAGCATCTCGGAGCCCGCCGATCACGATCCTTCGCCGGAGCTACAGACGTCACGCGCCGAGTTGGTGGACTCGATTGCCAACGCCATGGACGACCTGCCGGAGCGGCTGCGGCTGGTGCTGGGCCTGCACTACCAAGAAGAGTGCAGCCTGCGCGAGATTGGCGAAGTGCTCGGCGTCACCGAATCGCGCGTTTGCCAGCTCCACGCCGAGGCCGTGCACTTGATTCGAGCCCGGCTCGAGCGGCGCCCGACGCCGCGGCCGCGCGCCTAGGCCAAAGTTGGCACTTAAGCAGCGTCCGCTGCGGCCGTTCTCACGGTCACGGAGCGGTGTGAAACTCGGGTCATACGAGGGTTGCGCCTATCCGGCCGGCACAACACGGCTGGCACTGCGATTGCAAGACCTGAAACAAGCCTCCCGACCAAACCAAGCCTCGGGCGGCGCCACCGACCAGGAACCTCTTCAGGATCTCACCATGAACATCGAAAGCCAGCGATTCGGAACTCTCGACATCAACGAAGACGAGCTGCTCGCGTTCCCGGCAGGTGTCATCGGCTTCCCCACGGAGCAGCGATTTGCGCTGGTTCCGCACCAGGGCAGCGGCTACATCGCTTGGCTGCAGTCGGTTTCGACGCCGGGGCTCGCTTTTCCCGTCGTTTCCGCGCACGCCTTCGGCGGATCGTACCCGGACGTGCCGGTCGGCGCAGCGGCGCACGAAGCCGGTCTTCACGGTGACGAGGACGCTTTGGCGGTGATGGTGGTGCTGTGCGCCTTGAACGGGCAGCCGGCGACCGTCAATCTCTTGGCGCCGATCGTGGTCAACGCGACGACGCGGCAAGGCGCCCAGGTCATTCTCGAGGGGACCCGCTTCTCCACACGCGAGTTCTTTGCCTTGCCGGAAGCGGCGCGCGCCAAGGAGCCGGCCAACGGCGACCAAGCCGCTACGTCTGCGGCCGAGTGATCGACGAAGGAAGGGCCAGAGCGGTGTCAGCCTCGCTATCTCCTGGTAACTTCGGTCGTGACGAGAACGAATGGTTCGGCGGTCGCGACCAAGATGCCGAAGAAGCGGCGAGCAAGAGCCTTGCCGCGACGGCGGCTCGCATCGTTGGCGCCAAGCCCTTTCCGGTGGCTGCCAAACGCCTCGAAGAGCTGACGCGCACGACGAGCGCGCGCATCGAGCAGGTGGTGATGGTGTTGGAGAGCGACCCGGCGCTTTCGGCCCGCTTGCTCAGGTTGGTCAACTCGGCGGGCTATGGCCTGAAGGTTCGCTGTACCTCGGTGCGACACGCTGCAGTGCTGGTCGGCACGCGGCGGTTGAATCAGGTGGCGACTACGGCCGCGATTTTGGACTTGTTCGAAAGCAGCAACTCGCTGGCTGTAGAGCTGCTCGAACACGCCGCGGTGGTTGGGT
>JAYUYU010000060.1:0-7840 GCA_043752365.1 Myxococcales bacterium
TTGCTGCTGGGCAGCGTCGTGACCCTCGTTCTAGCTCCGTCGTCGAAGCGTGCCACGGTCGCGCTGGACGCGGGCCCGGGCGACGTGATGCTTCGCCTGCGAACGACGCTCTGAGCCTCGTCAGCGACGTCCACCTCGGCGACGCTGCTGCCGACCCCGACGCCACGACAGGTTCGACGCGAACGCGAAAGCACTTCTCAATTCGCAAAAGTCACTTCGACCTCGAAGTCACTCTGCGCGGCTCCCAAAAAGTCACTTCGACCTCGAAGTCACTTTTTTACAGTCGGGAGGGGCGTTGTGCGGCGCATACAGAAACACGTTCGCCATCTGAGGGTCCACCGAACGTACAGCGGTCGAGCGAAAGCTGCACCGGCAAGCCATACCGTGGGCCATCGCTAAACTGGTAGTGCGAAGCTGCCTTGGCAGATACAACTGCAACAGAACACGCCGAGGCAGCAGGGAGAATGCAAGGCTTGCGGGCAGTACTTCACTGAGTCGATGCTACCGGTCCGCGAGTTGAGGCGGGAAGACCCGACCGCAATTGGATCGACGCGCCCCTACTCCCAGAATTGGCCAGCGCGGAGAGCGGCGCCTCGGTCCTTTGGCAGTTGCGCTTTCCGCCGGCTGGAAAGCATGCTGCTCTAAAGACAATTCATGAACAAGCGCAGATCGTTGGGAGGGGTGTTCTTGGAGGGTTCTCCGCGGATGACGCGCCCGGCTCTGGGTTTGGTGCTCGCGTTAGGCTTGGGGTTCGTCGGCTGCTCTACAGATAGCGGCAATGGAGCGGACAAGCCGATGCCCATGGGTCCTATGGGCGAGTGCGATCAGAGCATGGGGCCGATGGCGTGCTCGCACGCGAGTCCCAGGTGCGGCAAAGCAGCGGCGACATGCGGGGGAACACCGACTACAATCGGCGCGTGCGTGTGTAAGGAACCCGCGCTGGGAAAAGTTGGTCCGACCCAGCAGTTGGCGACGATTGACGCGGGTGCGTTCGGGGCCGATGCCTTCTATTGGGCCGAGTCCGGGGACATCGTGAAGGCGCCCATTGGGGAGGCCGGGCAAGTCCTGATAAGTGGCGTCGGCTTAGTTTCTTCCTTTAGGGTCACAGCGGACACCATCTACGTTTACGGGGATCCCCTTCGAGCATTCAGTCTGAAAGGTGAGCCCCTGCCCGCGCCCGACCCGGACGTCGCCTTTCCCCCGGAAACCCCTCGTGTCACTTATAGCCAAATCGGGTGGTTTTTCGACGGCAAGTTTGTCGGAGGTTCCCCGTCGACGTTCGCCGAGGTTGAGGACGGTGCCTATTATGTTGGAAGCGATCAGAAGAATGTCGTGTATTTCCTGCCGTTCTCGAACCCGAAGGACCCCACCGCCGTTCTCGCCATGCCCGTAACCGCAGACGGCTCGGCATCGATTCGCCAGGTGTGGGCCTCGGGGGGCGACCTGTACCTGAGCACGTTGTCGCCCGATCAGGTGACGTCCGTCATGTACCACGTGGATCTCACTATCGTCGGCAAGTAACTCTCATCGGCGCGGCACGGGAGTTCGAACCCCAAAATGCAGTCTGCGAGGGCGAAGCCCCTCTGCGGCTTTGCGGCAACGCAGGCTGGGGAGCGTGAACCTTAGCTCCACTTGGCCTCAGCTTACGGCCGGCTTCTTGTCGGCATCCTGACGGCCGAGGTCGTCGGCGATGCGGCGTTGTGGCGGATGACTCGGCCGACAAGACGGGACGCGAGGAGCTTCCAGGGGCCAGATTCCATGGTTCCCGCTTCCCGCTGTTCCGTCTCGAGCGTCGCAAACTCCGCCAACTGCTGGTTGCGAATGCTACGTAAGCTTCTGCGATTCGGCGTCCGGATGGGATTGCCTCGCTCGACGAGGGGCGCCAACCCGTTTAGGCGAGCGGGGCCAGTGCGCCGCGCTTGCGGTACAGGGCGAACGCCGCAAGCAACAGCACGGCCAGGCCCACGGCTTGAAGGTCCGAGACGGCAGGTACCCCGGTGCTGGGCGTGGCCAACGAGGGAAAACGCAGGATGAAGCCGTCTTGCGAGCCCGCCTGGGTAGGTTGGTGCGCGTTGACGCTGGGGAAGTCGACGGACTGCGTGCTGCCTGCGACGTGCACCTGTCCGGCGATGGACACGGAAATGCCAGCAGCGCGATCCAGGCTCATGCCGCCGATGTACCCCGAGTAAACCGGCGCACCGAGCCCGTTGTAGGCGGCCAGGAAAGCGTCGCCGGCGCCGTGATAGCTCAGCTGCCCGGCCACGCCGTTTACGATCGAGAGATTGCTCGACGTGGTTTGGCCGGTCACGTAGCTGTTGCCCTTGCTGTCGATGGCCACGCCGTTGATGACGTCGTTGCCTGAGCCGCCGAAGTAACTAGAAAAGCTAAGAGAAGCGCCGTTGGGCGCGAAGCGGCTGATGAAGCCGTCGTTTTGCCCTGCCGAGCCGAGCGTAAGCTGCGCGGCAGCGACGACTGGAAAGTCGTTGGAGGTGGTCGAGCCCGCCACGACGGCGACTTCGCCAGAGGCGGTGACGGCAAGCGCCTCGTCCGTGAACCTGCCGCCGAGGTACGACGAGTAGGACAGCGCCGTGCCGTTGCCGTTGATGCGGCTCACGAACGCATCGCGTGCGCCGCCCGCAAAGGCTGCCTGCAGCGGCGCGACGGTGGGAAAGTTGGTCGAGTTCGTCGAGCCGACGACGAATGCGTCACCGGAGGGCGTGAGCGAGACGGCGTTGCCGTACTCGTCGAGCGAGCCACCGATGAACGTCGAGAAGGCCAGGCCCGAACCAGTTGGCGTCAGGCTGGTCAAGAAGGCGTCGCTGCCGCCGCCCAGCGAGGCGTCGAGCGCGGCCTGAAGCGGGAAGTCTGGGGAGAACGTGACCCCCGTGATGAACGGATTGCCGGCCGCGTTGACGGCGATGCCGCGCGGAAACTCGTCTTGGTTACCCCCCAGGTAGGTCGAATACAGCAAGACGCCGCCGCTGGGGTTCAGTTTGGCCACGAAGGCGTCCGCCAAACCGCCGCCGCCGGGCGAGCTTTGTACGGCGGAAGCGAGTGGGAAATTCGTGGAGTAGGTGACGCCCGTGACGTAGGCGTTCCCGCCGGCGTCCGTGGCGATGGCGTAGGCTTGGTCGGCGTTGTTGCCGCCCAGGTACGTGCAGTACACGAACGCCGAGCCCGCTGGATTCAGTTTGCAAACGACGGCGTCGGAGGCGCCGCCCGCGTACGTCCCCTGCTGCGGGGCGACGGTGGGGAACAGGATGCCGGTGGTGTAGCCGGCGACGTAGGTGTTGCCGTTGGCGTCGCTCGCGACGGCGAACAACTCGTCAAAGTTTTGAGCCCCCAGAAAGCTGGCGTAGCTCAGCACCGGATCGATAATCAGCGGCCGAGCGCCGTCGAACTCGCCGACCACGAAGCCCAGGTGACCGTCTCGAAGCTCGTAGCGCGCCGCTACCGCCGACCGCCGCCCGTCGACCACTTGGTAGGCCACCGGGGCGCGCTTGATGAGCTGGATGTCGCCAGGCAGCTCCAGCAAGGCGTCGCCCGTGGGCGAAAGCCGCACCGACTTGGCTCCGTCGACGGCCAACTCGAGCCCCGCCGGATCTACCCCAGGCGCGAGCACCAGGTCATATTCGAGCTCGCCCTGGTCGGTGCCGTAGTACACGACGTCGACGCCTGGCAGCACGTTGGAGCAAGTGGCGCGGGCGAAGCCTGGGACCCCGCCTCGCCAAGCGGCTGCGTCGTTGCCGAGGAAGTAGTTGCTCACGCCAGGCAGTTGCCCGGACAGTACCGGCACAGCCTGCCGCGCGCCGACCAGGTGCAGGCCGACGCTAGCCACGCCGTGGTGCTGGGCGTTAAGTAGCGTCAGCGCAAGGCCGTTTTCGTCGAGCGCTACGGAGTAGCCGGTGCCGCGGGCGCTTGCCGCCACGGCAAGTTCGTTGGTGGCCTCGAAGCGTAGGTGTTTCTCGGGGCTCACATTGGCGGTTAAGCACGAATCGTTCCCGCCCCCCAAGCTGTCGCCCGCCGCTCGTTTTGGCGCCGCGCTGCTTACACCCTCCGAAACTCGGAGCCGCTTGTCCGGTTTTCGGAGGACTGCACGCCGCCCAGCTTACGCAGCAGTAGCCACCACAAGAACAGCGGCAGCGCGAAGGTCATGCCGGGTGGCGCAACCAACGCCCGATACACGATCTGTAGGCAGGTGTGGCTGAGGCGGCTCAGCTCGAAGGCCTTGATGGGGCCGGTTCCGCCCAGGAACGAGAGCAGCGGCGTGAGCACGAGGCAGAGCAACAGCAGCTCCAACAGCGGCAAGCCGATGGCCAGCAGTTTGGCGTTGCGCTTCCAACCGCCAAGCGGCGTAGCGGCTCCGAGCGCGACGAAGGCGGCCGTGGGCAGGAACATCAGCAGCCGCAGGTCAATAGGCACGCTAATCGGTCCGCCGCTTGCGGGCTCGACGAGCAGCGTGGCTTGCCAGGGCGTGGCCGTCAGCTCTTTGCTGGGGGGAAACAGCGCCAGTGTTACGCCGCTTGCTAGCGGGTCGCTCGGCAAGAAGACGCGAGCCGCGGCTACGTGGGCGCGCACGTACCATGGCCCGATACCTGGCGACGGCAACGACAGCCCTGCGAACACGCACACGAAGGCAAATAGAAAACCCAGCAGCTCACGGCGAGCCGGCAGGGCGAAGGAGCTAGCTTGCGCCTTCACGCACAGCCCCCTGCAGGTAGCGCGTCGCTAGCAAGAACAACAACGTGGCTACGACCACCATGAGCAACGGCCACATTTCTTCGTGGGCGACCTTGAACCACGACGTGCGGTACACACCGACGAAGTACAGGCTGCAGATTCGCAGCACGTTGGTGCCCACCAACAGCGTGAGCCCAACCCCCAAACAAGCCAGGCGTCGCGCGAAGGGCGCTGGAAACGCCAACACGGCACTGCCGAACAAAATGTTGATCTCGGCGGCGTCGCAGTTTCGCACAATCTGCAAGGGGAAGCGGCCGCTGATCACGGTACCTGTCACGCTAACCCCCTGGTCCACCAGGCCCAGCGCGGCGCCGGAGAGCCACGCGAAAAACTCTAGGTAGCCCTCGAGCCAGTCGCGCTGTGCGCCAAAGAGCTCGAACGGAAATGCATAAATGGCAAACAGCACTCCTGCGACGGCGGCGTAGGTGACACCAAAGCGCAGGCCGAGCCTTGCGGTCATTGGGTGCGAATTAGCACGTTGTCGAACAGGGCTACGAACTGCGGCGTGCGGTAGGGCTTGGTCACGGCCAGCCGAATGAGTGCAGATTTCGTGCCTTCCGGCAGGGGCTGCTTGGCGCTCAACGTCTGCCAAGCCCCGGTCTGCGTGCTGGACTCCAAGATGGGCGCACCGAGCAGGCTGCCTATGCAAGCAGCCTGCGGGTAGAAGAACACGCTGAGGTTGGCGGCGCCGTCGCCCTGGCCGCCCTTGACGAAAGCGCTGGCGAACGCCTCCATGCGCGCTCCACTCGCAAGCTCCAGACATTGCGTGACCGCACTCAGCCCCATACCGTCGTTGTCGGTGGCACCAACGGCAGTCACGAGCGCGGAGCCCGACGGCAGGTCCTGAAAATGGTTTTCCGAAGACCACTGGAGGCTCACGTCGTCGCCCGGGTCCCACGCTTGCGTGTCGGAAGCGAAGCCCGGGTTCTTGGCCAGCGTTTCCTTGCAGTCGCCTTTGCCGTTGAGGTCGAGGTCGGGACAACCGTCGACCAGTGCGGGCACGCCCGTCGAACCAGCAGTCCCAGCGCTGCCCGCCATGCTGCCGCCAGCTAGGCCGCCGCCGCTTGCCGGACTGCCCGCGGCATCACCAGCTTGCCCCCCGTCAGCTCCTCCATCGCCAGCTCCACCGCCGTTCGCGGGTTCGTCGTCGGGTGCGCCGGCGATGATCCAAAAGCCGGCGTAAGAGCCGAGCTGCAGCTGTCGCTGATCCAACGAGCAGCTCATGCACAGGCCGAGCGCCGATGGGGCAAGAACGCCCGCGCGCAGCAGTTGAAGGGAGAGCATAGCCACGCCCCTTTTTGCTCTTGTTGTGTGACGGCGCCGTGCGGATTGAGTGCTGACTCGACGAAGTTGCCACTTACCTGCAGCGCGACCCGACATCTGCTGCGCGTTGTCCTCGCAATCGTAACATCCGACTCAAAGCCCAACTGTTATAAGCGCCGAAGTGATGACTTCAGCCACGTTTGCGGCCTGTGCCCCGGGCGGAAGCTTTGGCGCTGATGAGGCCGGAACAGGGCCGGTTTCGCGCCGGTCGCCGAAAGATTGGGGACGCCCCCCTGCGGCGCGCCGAGCTTGCGTGCAAAAGATGCCCGAGCCTGCGCGTATCTACGAAAGCGTGCCACCTCCTGCGCCAGGCGTGAAGGTCCCGCGGAAGGTAGCTGGCGCGTCGCCGGTCATGACCCGCATGTTCCAGCTGCTCGAGCCGCTGGCACGCTCGGAAATAACGCTAACGCTGATCGGCGAAACCGGCACCGGCAAGGACGTGCTGGCGCGCCACGTTCACGAGCGCAGCCCGCGGGCCGAAAAGCCGTTCGTGGTCTTCGACTGCGGCGCAATCGCGGCCAACTTGGCCGAAAGCGAGCTTTTCGGCCACGAGCGCGGCGCCTTCACGGGCGCGCATTCCGCGCACTCTGGCGCCTTCGAGCGCGCCCACACCGGCACGCTCTTCCTCGACGAAATCGGTGAGCTTCCGCTCGAGCTGCAGACGCGCCTGCTGCGCGTGTTGGGCAACGGCTGCGTGCGCCGCGTAGGCGGCACGCAAGATCGCCCAGTGGAGGTGCGCATCGTCGCCGCGACCAACCGCGATTTACGCGCGGAGGTCAGCGCGGGGCGCTTTCGTCAAGACCTGTACTTCCGCCTTGCGGCCGCCGTGGTTCAGGTGCCTGCGCTCCGCGAGCGCGTCGAAGACATTCCGCTGTTGGTCGCGCGCTTGCTCGAAGACTTGGGGCACCCCGGGGCCGAGGTTTCGCCCGCGGCGCTGGCCGTCTTGGCGAGCCGCAGTTGGCCTGGCAACGTTCGCGAGCTGAAGAACACGCTGGCATGCGCGATGGCGTTCCTCGACGGGCCAGCGCTCGAACAGCATCATTTTAGCTTTCCTACGTCGACCGATACTCGTTCGGGCGTCGATTTGATTGCGTTGGCCGGCATCAAGCTCGAGAAAATCGAGCGCGAAGCCATCGAACAAACGTTGCGCCAAACTCGAGGCAACAAGGCGCGGGCCGCGGAAATCTTGGGTATCGCCACTTCCACGCTTTACGAGAAGCTGAAGAAGTATCAGCGGAGCGCCATCTAGCGATTCTTCGCGGTTGGGTGAGAGCAGTCAGGTGATGGAGCAAGCGCACTTCGTGCGGACACGTCCGCTCAGGGTCGGCGGTATCGCCATGAGCTTCGTGCTGGCGTTAGCGGTTCCGAGGCCTGCGTTCGCGCAGGAGGCCGACGACGCTAGCGACGCGGCCGAGGCTGCAGAAACCGATGCCGAAGCCGCGCAGGCCGAACGCGCAGCCGACGCCGAGCTGGCCGCGGAGGAAGCGCGCGCCGCGCAAGCGGTGCAGAAGCCGCCGCCAAAGGGCAAGGGCGTCGTTTGGGGCGCCGTCACCGACACCAAATTCAGCGAGGCCGTGATCGAGGCCCAGGTGCAGGTCATCGGCCGCAAAGAACGCGCCCTTTCCGACGTGGAAGGGCGCTTCCGGTTGGAGCTGCCGCCCGGCAAATACAGGCTGCGTATCGTTTACGAGCTGCACCAGCCCGCGCGCGTCGACGAGGTGGTCGTGCAGCTAGGCCAGATGCAGCGCATCGACGTCAAGCTGGTGCCCGACGAGGG
>JAYUYU010000061.1:0-3066 GCA_043752365.1 Myxococcales bacterium
GCCTGCTGGCCCTGTTCGAGGGCAGCGGCAGCGGTTGCTTTTGCAACTACTGGTACTTCGAAGGCGACAAGAACGCCTGGCTCGAGCGCTGTTACATCAGGCCGGAGGAGAACCGAGCGGCTTTGGTGGCGCGGCTGGCGGGGCCTGAGCTGTGCGGAGTCGTGGCGCGCTCGGGCCCGGCGAGCGATGACTCGATTTGCGGCTGGATGAACCTGAGCCGCGTCGGCCGCCTACCGCGCCTGTACGACCAGCGCGTGTACCGCAACCTGCCCTGCTTCCAAGCCGAGCCCGCCGTGCGCGAAAACGTTTTCGCTGTGGCTTGTTGCTACGTCCGCGAAGCCGAGCGCGGTCGCGGCGTCGGGCGTGCCCTGCTCGGCGCCGCCATCGCCGCTGCGCGGCAAGCAGGCGGAGGCGCGCTGGAAGCCTTTCCGCGCGCCGCGCCCGAGGGCGAAAAGCTGCGCCCCGACGAAGTCTGGCTGGGGCCCGAAGCGCTGTTTCTCGACGCCGGGTTCACGCCCGTGTCCGATTTCCGCGCCTACCCGGTGCTGCGCCTACATCTGCTCTGAATTCGCGCCGACGAGCCAGAGCCAGAGCCAGAGTCCAGAGCGCAGCCGGCGCGGCTTTCCCGCGTGCAGCCCTGACGCAAGTTGGACAGCGGAGCGTTACCCGAGATATGTTTGCGAGGCTATCTTTGGTGCGGTCAGCGTTCGGTTCATGAGCTCATAGTGTCGCAGGCTCTTCGGCTTACACGTCTCGAGGTATTCCACGACCTCTCCCAGCGCTTGTCTGGCGAGTCGGTCGGCGGCTACTTGGGCGACTGCCTAGACGCGCTGCTGCGCGGAACCACCGCCAAAAGCGCGTTCGCGTTCGCTCGGGACGACCGGCTGGAGCTCGTGGCCGACCGCGGGCTCGACGCATCACGTCGGCCGCTAGCGGCGCTGCTGCGCGGGGCTAGCGCTTTTGCCGAACGCGCGTTGGCGACGCGCAAGCCCGCCAAGTCAGCCGACTTGAGCGTCGATCGCGACGGAGTCGACGACGCCGGCGAGTTCTTGGCGCTCGGCGCGCCCTGCGTGCTGGCGCTCCCCATCCTCGACCTTCGCACGCCCATCGGCGCGTTCGTGCTGCTGTTCGCCAACCCTAGCGACGTAGAAGCCGAGACGACCGCGTTCGCTAGCAGCATCGCCAACCTGGCGGCGCTGCGCGCGCAACGCGACCGCCGGAGTGGCGAAAAGCTCTCCACCGAGCAGCAGGAAGAGACCGCTCACATGGTGAGCCTAGGCCTGCTCACCGCCACCGTGGCGCACGAGCTACGCGGCCCCGCGGGCGCGCTGCTGTTGCAGCAAGAAGAGCTGAAGCGCTTAGTCGAACAGCTCGATTTGCTGAATGGCGGCACCGACACCGCGGTAGGCGACGCCGTGGCCGAGCTGAGCGAGCTTTCGACCGACATCGGCACCGCAGTGGCGCGCGTGCGCGACACCGTCGAGCAACTGAGCACCGTCAGCCGGCGCGAGCTTGCTCCCGAGCACGTCGAGCTAAGCGAGGTGGTCGAAGAGTCGCTGACCGTAGTGAAGCCCCACCTGGAGCGCCGCGGCATCCAGCTGGTCACGAGCTTTGACGCGGGCTGCTACACCATTGCGCGGCGCGACAACTTGGCGCAAGTGGTGCTGAACCTGGCGCTGAACGCCATGGACGCCTGCCAACATGCCGCCCACCCCGAGGTCGCGGTGCGCGTCTTGGACGCGGGCGAGCACGTGGCGTTGGTGGTCGAGGACACTGGTCCTGGCGTTCCGGACTCGGCAATTCCGCACATTTTCAAGCCGTTCTACACGACCAAAGAGCGCGGCGCCGGTACGGGCTTGGGTCTCAAAATTTGCTCGGACGTGGTGAGCGCGCACGGCGGGCACATCGAGGTGCATCAGCGCCCGGGCGGTGGCGCATCGTTCCGCGTGTTGTTGCCGCGCGCGCGTGAGGACAGCGGGCTGCTAGCGTTGCCGGTGGTGCGGGCTCTGCGCTCAGCGCCAGTGCCGACGCGAAAAAAGCAAGTGCTGGTCATCGACGATGACCCGGTCTTCTCCCGCACGATTCGGCGCTCGCTCAAGCCGCACGAGGTTAAAACGTGCGCCGCCGCTTCAGAGGCGCAAGTGCTGCTGCTCGATTCGGCGTACACGCCCGACTTGGTGCTGTGCGACGTGTTCTTGCCAGGCGCCAACGGCAATTTGCTGCACTCACGCGTCGCGAAGCACCGGCCCGACGTCGCGCGCCGCTTCGTCTTCGTGACCGGCGGCGCGCTTGGCAAAGAAGACGCCAACTACCTGCGCGCCTCGGGCTGCACGACCCTATTCAAACCCGTCGAGCTGAAGACCTTGCTCGAGCTGCTCGAAGATCCCAATCCCGCTTCCGGCCCGCCCAACACCGTGAAAACGCTCCTTCAAGATCCGCCTTCGTCGTCGACTCGCTCTCCGTCGTTTCGGTGACTGGCTCGCCGTCGACCGTTGATTTTCAGCAACTCGGTGGCTTGTCAGGCCGAGGGGTCAGGGACCAGGGACCAGGGGTTAGCCAGCGGAGGGACCAGGGGTGCGAGGTGTACGGACGTTTTGCGATTTGGTGGTTTGGCGGAAGGCTTTTGAACTTTGTCTCGATGTGTATCGCATAACGGAGGGTTTTCCGGAGCGGGAGCGCTATGGGATGGTTAGCGAGCTGCGCAAGACGGCGCGTTCGGTGCTCTACAACATCGCCGAAGGGCACAGACGCTCGAGCACGCTGGAGTTCATTCGCTTCCTGGACATCGCCGACGGCTCCGCGGCGGAGCTCGAAACCCAATTTTACCTCAGCCAGGCATTGTCTTACCTGGACGACCAGTCATCGCAATTAGCCGTGCAACGACTCCTCGACATCGAACGCATGCTTGCCGGCTTGAAGCGCAGCCTCCGAAAGCGTCTCGCCCTAACCCCTCACCCCTCCGCTGGCTGACCCCTGGTCCCTGACCCCTGACCCCCAAGCCTCAAGCCTCAAGCCTCAGGATCCCTGCGTCCACGCCCAACCCGGGGCGTTCAGCAAGCCCAGGCT
>JAYUYU010000062.1:0-7833 GCA_043752365.1 Myxococcales bacterium
GCGGTGGCGTGACCGATGTCGTTGGGCGGCGGCTTGAGGCCCACCCGAATTACGGTGTTGCCGGCGTTGGAGGGACCGTTCGGATACGGAATCGTTAGCGGGTAGATGGCCTTGCTGTCGCCGCCACAACCCGGACCCTCGAAGACCAACGGGTAAGCTTTGTTGTTGTCGTAAGGCTGCGGCAGAAACACCGTGTACTCCCGGTCGTAGGTCCAGGGGCCGCACTTGCTATCGGCACAGCCGGCGGGCTTGGTGCCCGTCGTGTGGATGGTGTGGGTGCCGACAACGGCCGCGGGGTCCATGCCGCATCCGGCGCCCTTCAGCACCTTGGTGATTGCTCCGCCGCCAGTGCTGCCACCGCTGCCCCCGTCCGACGTGCCCCCAGTCGCTGCACCTGACATGCCGCCGGCTGCGGTGCCGCCTACGGCACCACCCACCCCGGACCCAGAGGTCCCGGTGTTGCCGCTCGTTCCCGCTCCAGAACCGCCGGTCCCGCTACCACCAACGGCGTGAGCACCGCTCGCACCGGCTGTCGTGCCGTTCGTGCCGGCACCCGGCAGCGTGAACGGGTTTGCGGGCGGCGCATCTCCCGAGGAGCAGCCATAGATCGTGGCAAAGCCCGTGCCGAGAGCAACGAGCACCAAATTGGAAGTTGCTGAGGTTCTCATCTCTGTCTGTTCTCGTTTCTTAGGCTGCGAGCACCATTTTATGTCGGGACACCTTCCGTGTCGGCCGCCTTTGCTGACGCCTTTACGCTCGGCGTTGCTCTTGCAGGGCGCATACCGGAAATAGGTACTTCATCAGAGACCTCGTGCTTCAGCGGTCACTCGCATCGGGGGTTTCGCAAGCTCGTTCTGTCCGCTGCCCGTCGCCTGCTTGTTGTTGCAAGACAGACCGCAAACGCAGAGCAGCGTCGTCAAGAGCGCCAGCCAGAGAACTGGGGTGCTCCGCATGACGGGCAGTGTATCGAACGCGCTGTCCGGCCTCTTCCGGCCCCGCAGGGAGGCTTTTCCGGAATACTAAGGTGGCTCGGTACAAGGCGCTCGAGGTACTCGAGCTACTGGCCGACTCTGCGGAAGCTTAGTCACCGGGCACGTCTTGGTCGTGGACGGCGGCTTTTTGGCGAGCGGTGTCAATCAGTGAGCTGGCTGAAGCTCTGCTGCAGCTCCTCCACCGCCACCTCCAGGGCATGCCTGGCGGCGGCCAGGGCTCCGGCCATCGACACGAAGGCGTGCTCGACCCCGTGATAGCGCACGGCTCGAACTGGCGTTTTCGCGGCCGCGAGGCGCGCCGCGAAGGCCTCCCCCTCGTCGCGCAGGACATCGAGCTCGGCACTGATCAGCAGCGTTCGCGGTAAACCCGACAGATCTTGCTCGAGTAGCGGCGATGCCCAAGAGTGACTGCGCTGCACTTCCGAAACGTACTGATCCCGGGACCAGCTCATCAGCTTGCGGCTCAGAAATCCGTCCCGAAACTCGTCGTAGCTCGGAGTATGGAGCTGGGAGAGATCCGTGATTGGATAGAGCAGCACCTGAAGCCGGGCTGGCGCCTCGCCACGGGCCCGCAGCACCAGGCTGGTCACGGCCGCCAAATTGCCGCCTGCGCTGTCGCCAGCAAGTGCCAAGCGCCGGGTGTCGAGCTCGAGCTCGGCGCCTCGTTGCCGCCCGAAGCGCACCACCCGGTACACATCCTCGACCGCCGCCGGAAAGGGATGCTCGGGGGCGGGCGCAGCGGTAAGTCGACGGACAGGACCGAGCAGCTTGCGGCTGATGCCAAATAGCTGCAGACACCGTCGTACATCGCGGCCGTACCGAACACGAAGCACCCTCCGTAACAGAACACGAGCGTCGGCAACGAACCCCGCGCGCCGTCTGGTCGATACACCCGAACCGGAATGGTTACGCCTGCGGCGTCTCCGACCGTCCTTTCGCTGATACTGACGCCGGGGGTGCTCGGTATCGCGAAGCGAGCCAGCAGCCCGCTAGTCCTTCTTCCGGCTCGCCCTCGAGTCGCATCCTGAATTCGCGCCGCCGTCGAACTTTCCCGCGGTCCCCGCTGCGCCGCCCGTACCCACGCCGCCGCCCGCGCCAGTGCTTCCACCTAGGTTACCCACTCCGCCCGTGCCGGCGCTGCCGCCCTACCCGGGCCGCCGCCCGCGCCAGATAGGCAGACACGTCGCGGGCCGCGGCAAACAGAGTCCCCGCGTTGGGTAGCCGTCCAAGCCAACGTCAGCCAGCTTCCGTTCTTGTGGCGGTAGCGATTTTCGAAGGCAGTGAGCGGGGTTGGGTCGGTAACGAGCTTACTGGCGGCCGCGAGTGTCCTTTCGAGATCGTCGGGGTGGATGAACTCCGTCAGGGGTCGAGAGCGAAGCTCTTCCCGCGACCAACCCAAAGCCACCTCGAAGGCCGGGTTCAGCGCGCGAAAATGCAAGGTGCTCGCATCTGCGGTGCACAGCAACTCCAAGCTCAGCTCGAAGAACTGTTGCTGCTCGGCCAGTGCCGCGCGCTCGCGCGCCAACAGCCGCTCCTTGCGCCGCAACTCGAGGAGCGCCACGACTTGACCCGCGAACAGCGCCAGCACCTCACGGTCCGACACGCTGAGCTGCCGCGGCTCGTGATCGATGGCGCACAGCGTGCCAAGGACGAAGCCGTCGGGCGTGCGCAGCGGCTCACCTGCGTAGAACCGAACGCGAGGCTCGCCGGTGACCAGTGGGTTGTCGGCGAATCGCTCGTCCTCCCAGGCATCTGGGACGACCAGCGCGGCCTCGGTGGCGACGACGTGACCGCAAAACGATACGTCCCGGGCCGTTTGGGGCGCTTCCAGGCCATAGCGAGATTTGAACCATTGCCGGTCCGCGTCCACGATGGATATCAGAGCAATCGGCACGTTGAGGGCCCGTGCCGCAAGCTTCGTCAACGCGTCGAAGGCCGATTCGGCCGCGGTGTCGACAATGTCGAGCTCGTCGAGGGCGAGCAACCGAGCCTGCTCATTGGCGGGAATGGCAGGGGACTTCATCGAGGCAACCTCAGACGGTAGGCTGCGGCGACGGGTGGCCCTGGCATCAATCGGCGTCCCATCGTCGTAGGTTTGCCGAAACTGGCCGACACTGCCGTACTTTTCGAGCGCCAGGCCGTAGGGATCGATGTGGTCGTGGCAGGCTGCGCAGGCGGCGTTGGTTCGATGCCGCTCGAGCGCCTGACGCGGTGACAGCCCAGGCTGTTTGGTTACGTCGAGGAGCGGCACGTTGGGCGGAGGTGGCGGCAGCTCCGTGCAGCTGAGCTTGCGCTCACCAGCAAGCCCCAGCCACCACGCGCGAGCGCGACCGTCGATTGTTCCAAGCTCTACGTCACGGGCCCCGACGGCATCCGCAGAGTCAAGAAAGAGTGCCTGTAACAATCACCGATGCCTCCATGGCCAACGCCGTTCGAACCACCTGCGCCGCCGGCGCTTTCTTGCAGCTCGTAGCCAATCCGAAAAGACTCAATGCCGAGCGCCATCAAGACTCCAGTTAGGGCCCCGGACAGGTAACGCCAGCGGCCGCGAACGGATAGGCGTTCTGGGGCGGCCTGATCCCGAACCATATTTTCGGATGAGGCCAACACGGAGTGCGAAGATGCCCCACGAGCCTGAGGGCCGCCAACCGTTGCGCGCGCCAACTACTGGCACGCCCCGCTCATGGACTTGGGCCGAACGGACGTGTTCTTGATACTGCCTGAGTGGTCAACGGCGACGTCGCTGCCCCAAGGATTGGCCCAGTTGCCGAAGCTGCCGCTCGTCGTCATGTCGAAGGAGCCCATGCCCTTACAGTCGTTGTTTTGGACCGCCCCCCACGACCAAGCCAACCAGCCAACCTGCAGTCGCTTGGCCTCGTCCAAGAGCACTTGGTAGGCGAACGGGCTTTGATCGCATAGGTAGACCGCGTGTTGCGCAAATTCGCCGACCAGGAGCGGCAGCTGCTGCTCGACTGACTGCTGCAGCTCTTGCTTGACGCGATCCCCAGCGGGATCGCTCCACCACATATGCACGCTGAACATCAAGTTGTGCAGCGGGTCATGGGCGACCAAGCTCGGGCCACTGGCCTGCAGCTGGTCGATGTTTTGCCCCCAACTCGGCGCGTCGATGATCAATGGTACTTTGACGCCGACTGCGCGGATACGCGTGATAGCCGTCTTGTACGTGTCTTCGAAGTCGAGCGGAGTCACCTTGTCGTCGCCGGCTTCATTGGCGATGTTAATCAGCAAGTTTGCCTGGTGCTTGAGTAGCACCTGTACCACGTCGGCTTGCGTCCAGTAGTCGACCACGATCGGGACGTCGGCCAGCTTGCCGGTCGCGCCATGGTGCTCGATCAAAGGGATGAGTTGCGCTTGAACTGCGTTTTGGATCGCGGCATCTAGCTCGGCGGCGCTGCCCTCCGAGTTCCAAACGATCCGCACCACATTCGCCCCCGTCTTGGCTATTTCCGCGAATTCGGGGACGCCGTCGCGGCCGTCGGTCCAGACGATCATTTCGTTGACGCCGCGCAACAGCACCTTTTCACC
Organism: Myxococcales bacterium; assembly: GCA_043752365.1. GTDB lineage: Bacteria > Myxococcota_A > Polyangia > Polyangiales > Polyangiaceae > PMG-095. The sequence goes on from JAYUYU010000062.1 coordinate 4,539, forward strand.
GCAACGGTCGTAAAGGAAACGCCCGTCGACCTTGAAAGTCTCGCCGGCAGCGGGCCCGTCAACCACGCCTGCGCCAGCGCTACCCAACCCATTCGAGCCACCACCACCACCAACAGCGACGGCACCGCTGCCCGCCGCGCCACTGGGGAAACCCTCCGTCGTGGCGCCCGCCGCAGCACCGACGCCGACGCCGCTCGAAGGACTGCCCGCGTCGCCAGCGTCGCTCGAACAAGCCAACGCCGCGGGAGTGAGGGTCAACGACAGGCCCAAGCCTATCGCACGTCGGAACACCAGTGGGTACATCCTCAGCATGTCGGTCTGGACGGCAGCATGGAACTGGTTCCTGTTTTTCGCAAGAGTACTGTACAAATTCCCAGTCTCGATCCATAGAAGTGGCTGCGCCCGAGCGCGGCCCCGGGGGCGGGGTCGGTTTGGGGAGCGGGCTCGGGTGAGGCTTCGAGCAAGTCAAAGGCGGGGCCGCGCTCGCGCGGGGCCTGGGCTCGGACTCGGCGAGAAGCCGGTATGTGGGCTCGGTTTGCGGGCTTCGGCCCTAGGCTTGGATGGTGGCGGTGAACAGCGGCGACGTTGTCTCGGGTCGCAGAGTTCGTCATCCGTAGTCGTGACGAGCGCGAAGGCGAGCTCTGACATGAGAGTTTTCCAGGGTACAGCTCGGCGCTCGTCGGTGCGCTGGGTCACGCTGCGAAAGAGGGCGAGCAGGGTGTAACCGATGCGGCGTAGCTGGGCCGGCTGAAGCCCTTGCCGTCGAGCGAAACGACGCCGGAAGGCAACTCCGCGGACTCGAGAGCTTTGCGGCGCTGCGCCTTCTCGATCAGCGCAGTACTGGCGCGCGAGAGCCGTGACGCTTGCGCCGCAACTGGCCCGCTAAGCTTCTAGCGGCAAAAACCGAGACGCCCGTCTCGCCCAGCAAATGATTGTCGCGCGGATATTGCTACCCGCTGGGACTGGCGCATCGGCGATCACGATGTCGAGCGTGTGCAGCGCCCGCGCACGAGGGCCTACACGCCACGGCAATAACGCCGCTGGCCCCCCGCAAGACGGCAAACGGACAGTGGCGCCCCGAGGCGCAAGCAGCGTCCTACGATGACGGACTCCATCGAATGCGCTTGGCCCTGAGCTGCAACATTGCAGCGTAGACCCAAGATCGTGCTTCATGGCCCAGTGACACGGCGTCGCGGCTGTATCCCGTATGCGCCTGAGGGGTTCCGGTCGTTCCATGCCAACGTTCCATCAGCCGTGCTCACGGGCACGAACTTGACCCGTGACAACGAAGACGGCACGGTTTCCGGCCCAAGCATCGATCAGCTGGTCGCTGACCAGATTGGGAAAGGCTCGCGTTTCCGCTCGCTAGAATTGGCCACGACCAAAGGTGCGGGCGCATCCGGGTCCGCCTTCAAGTGGATTTCTCACAACGGCCCCGACAACCCCAATGCGGCGGATAGCGACCCACGCCGCGTATTTGCTCGACTGTTCGGTGACTCGCTAGCCGCGCCCGATCCAAGGCTCCTGCGCATCGCGGCGTTGCGCAAGAGCGTCCTCGACGCGGTCGTGCAGGACGCCACCAGTCTGTCGGCCAAGCTCGGCTCGAACGATCGAGCACGCTTGGAGCAACACCTGGAAAGCCTCCGCGCGCTGGAGCGCAAGCTCGACGGCCTGCCTGGTGGCGGTGCCTGTCCGGTTCCGCAAGCGCCAACCGATGTGAGCGACGAGATGGTGACCGAGGGCGGGCTGAACGCGAACATGACGACGATTAACCACGTGATGAGCTCGCTCTTGGCGGCGGCCCTGGTGTGCGACCAAACACGCGTCTTTACCTACATGTTCACGACCCCCGCATGCCACGACGCCTTCCCGGAGGCTGACATCTTCGAAACGTTCCACGAGTCCTGGCACCGAATGGGGACGCAGTCCGAGCTCATCAACCGGGGCATCAGCTACGAGATGGATCGTCTAGCCGACACGCTCACGATCCTAAAGGATACTCCTGACGGGCCCGGCAATCTGCTCGACAACCTCGCCCTACTATCGACCACGGACACTCAAGACGGCGGTAATCACAGCATCGCGACCATCCCCTTGCTGGTGGCGGGCAGCGCAGGTGGAGCCATCAAGAAGCCGGGAGGGTCGATTCGACTCGACGGGGAAAGCGCCACCCGACTGCCATTGACTTTAGCACGCGCGGTCGGAGCGCCACTTGCCTCCTTCGGCAAAGATCGCATGAAAACGGATTCGGAGATCAGCGAGATACTGACCTGAGGTGCGCTACCTCAATCGCTGAAAGCCTCCTTGTCGAAGTCGGAGGCCCCGAAAGCGTGGGTTCGCTGGAGTCTGCAGTAGCCATCAATCATGCGCGGGTACTTGCGAGACAAAGGTCTCGAGGTCGTCCGCAAGTTCTTCTCCGCCAACGCCGCCTCGGTCTACGGGCAATAGCCTACGTAGCGCCGATCTACAGTTTCGTGCGAATTTCCTGAACGAATCGAGCGATGTCCGTCAGGTGCCGTTTCAGCACGTCGCGCACGATGTCCACATCGACCGCCGTATAGCCGTGCACTAACACGTTACGGAAGCCGACAGCCGCACGCAGGACGTTCGACGTGTCCTCACGAATCCATCCGGCCTGAGCTAGCAGTCCGAACAGGGCCAGGTTCGTGCTGGGCTCTCCAAGGCGCTGATCGGAAACGATGTGTGAGGCTACGTCTTGGGCCGCCTGGATGCAGATCTGCAGAGTGTGTTCGACAAACCGCCGTTCTTTGACATCGATGGCAAGGCGCTCGGGCCGGGCCAAGGAGCGAAGCTCCTCCAAACAGGTTTCGATAAAGGCCAGCTTCTTGAAGATCAGCTCGGCATCGGTCATGCGCTCGGCCGCTGTCGGTATTGGCGCAGCATTGGCAGTAGATCGAAGTAGGCATTGCGCGCTCGTACCTCGAAGGCGACACGCCGACTCTTGTTGGGCTCGAGGATCAAGATGCCATCTCGCAAGACGCGATGAACGAGATCGGGCGGAGCGTGATTCATGACGACGATTTGGACGCGACGCCCCAAGCGCTCGGCCAGGGCCGCTTCGTCGTCAAACGGCTGGGCCATCAAGCGCGCCGACGGTGGCGTCTCATAAAGCACTCCAATATCCACGTCGCTGTCGGCGCGCTCCGTACCTCTGGCCACACTGCCAAATAGATAAACGGCAGCAATGCCCGCCTTGCCCCGGTAATAGTCCGAGATGATCTGTTCGGGGCCCGGCGAATCCACCACGCTAGGCTAGCACATGCGAAACACGCCG
>JAYUYU010000063.1:0-7828 GCA_043752365.1 Myxococcales bacterium
GGCGGCAAGGTCGAAACGCCGGAGCCCGAGGTCGACCGATTCGCGCCCGACGCCGCAGACATCGCCAACGCCGGCTTACAGCAGCTCATTGATCGCGGGCTCACGCAGCGGCGGGCCGAGTCCGTGCGAGCACTGGCACGCGCGGTGGCCGACGGCGTGGTGAAGCTCGACCCGCCAGTCGACTTCGTGGCCATGCGCGGTACGCTGCAGGAGCTGCCAGGCATCGGTCCATGGACCGCCGAATACATCGCCATGCGCGCGTTGGGCGATCCCGACGCCTTTCCGCATTCGGACCTGGGGCTGCTCAACGCCGTGCAGCTCGAGAAACCAGCGGCTTTGCTGGCCATGGCCGAAGCTTGGCGGCCGTTTCGCGCCTACGCGGCGCTGCACCTTTGGCACGGCTATTCTGCAGGTGGTTAGCGATGTCGAAGACGAACTCACCCTTCTACAGCGAGCTGGATTCTCCGGTCGGCAGCTTGCTGCTTCGCGGTGACGGCGAGGTACTGACCGGCCTGTACATGCACGAGCAGCGCCATCTTCCCGAGCTGCCCGCTGGCTGCGAGCGCAACGACAAAGCGTTTCGGCGGGTTCGCGAGCAACTGAAGGCTTACTTCGCCGGGCGGCTACAAGATTTCGAGCTGGGGCTGCGCGGCGAAGGCAGCCTTTTTCAGCGCAGCGTGTGGCAAGCGCTGCGCGAAATTCCTTTCGGCAAGACCGAGAGCTACGGCGCCCTGGCCAAGCGCATCGGCAACCCCAACGCGTCGCGCGCGGTGGGTCTCGCCAACGGAAAGAACCCGATCGGCATCATCGTGCCGTGTCACCGTGTCATCGGCGCCAACGGCTCTCTTACCGGCTATGGCGGCGGCCTCGAGCGCAAGCAATGGTTGCTGGAGCACGAGCGACGAATGGCCGCCTTGCGCTAGGGCGTGGGTGGTGGGCGCGGGGGAGCTCAGCCGATGGCGGCGAACCAGGCTTCGCCGATTGAGGTCAGGTCGTCTTCGCTGATGGCGTCGCCCTCGGGCACGCCGTTAGCGGCGCCGAACGAATACACGATGCGACCAACCGGAACGCCTGCGACCAGCACGGTGTAGCTGTCGTCACCCAGCGCTTGAATTTGGTAGGTCTTGCCGCCAAAAGCGACGGTCTTGCTTGCGGAGTCGGCCACGGCGGTTTCGGTCGTCATGGGCGCCCTTGTACACCCAACAAACGCCGTGGTTCGGGGATTTTTGCCGACGCGGGTCGATTCTTTCTGGCCGGCGCGGTGGCGCTTTTGCCCGCGGATCCGCTTGCCGGGCAGGTGAAGTCCAGCCTATTTGAGGAGCACTGGGAGCTTTTGGGGAACCACATGGCCGTTCAAGTCATTTTTGCCGTCGCGATGATCGCTCTGTCGGTGGTCTACGCGATGTGGATGAATGGCAAGGCCAAGCAGGGGCTCGAGAGCGCACGGCCGGCGTTGCACACCTTCTTCCAGCAGACCGGCTACTGCTATGCCGACATGGCGGGGCAACCGGTCGAGGCTCAGGTCGAGCGCGCCTACCACGACGCCGCGCACCCTAACCCCACCGGCGTCGACGTGCACTACGTGCGCGACTTTCACGGCGTGCGCGTGCACTACCGCTCCAAGGTGTTGGTCGAGAAAGGCACCACGACCTACTACCGCTCCCATCAGTGGGATGCGGACGTGCTCATGCCGCCGCGCGTTCCGATCCACATTGCCGACAAGTCGCTGGCTTCCGTGATGAAGGCTGCCAAAGAAATGTTCAGCGGCACCACGCGCAATTTTACGCCCAAGTGCTCGCACGAGGTCGTGACCGGCATTGCCAGCATTGACGACAAGTTCGTTGTTTACGGTGAAAACCCGGATGCGGTGCGGCACTTGCTGCAGCAGAACCCGGCGCTGCCGCAGCTGTTGCAAGACTGGGCGGAGGTCGACGTGTGGGTAACGGCGGACGGCTCGTGCTTCAACGACCCGTCTTACGCCAACCTTCACGCGGGCATGGGCGGCATGATCGGTAGCATGGCCATGGGCTTCGACTACGGCAAGCGCACGGAGCTGAGCATTCCCGTGCACGAGCGCGTCGCAGAAACTATTGCCACCTTGATTCGCGCCACGGCATGAGCGGCCGCGGCCTGCCCGAAGGTACGCCGATTCTGTGCCGCAACTGCGGTGGCGGCATGCTGTTGCACGCCGATTCGAGCGTCGTTTGCCGCTACTGCGCTGCGCGCGACGTCTTGCCCGCCGACGAGCTCGGTCGCGTGCTCGAAATCAAAAATAGGCTGGCGCAGGCCGAGCAGCGGGCGGCGCAGCTCAAGGGCTTCGACGCCACCCTCGCCGGCGTGTTCGAGAAGCCAGGCTCCTTCGTGCGCGTGATGGGCCTGTACGTGGGGCTGGGCTTGCTGGTGGCAGCCGTGTCCGGCTACCAGTTGTACACGGTGTTCTTGCCGGTCGCCGACAAGCTCGAGCAGGGCACCATGGTCGGGGTCGTTTTGGGCCAGCTGATGGCGCCGCTGATGCTGCTGGGCTTCGGATTTTCGTTGGGCGCGGCCTTGCTGACCGGGCGCCGGCACTACCGACGGCGCGTGCGGCCGCTCTTGCTCGCCGGCCGCCCCGCCCAGCCAAACGCGCCGTTTGCCTGCCGGGCCTGCGGCGGAGCGCTGCCGCCCGCGCGCGGCGCCGACGTCAACTGTCCCTACTGCCGCAGCTTGAACCTGGTGCCGCGCGAGCTGCACGGCAGCCACGCCGCAGCGCTGTTTCAGGAAGCCGAAGCGGCCAAGCAGCAACTGCATCGAGCGCACGGCGCGCTGCTGAGCATCTCCGGGAAAATGCGCAGGACCTTGATTTTATGCGGCATCGTCGCGTTCCTGTTCGCCTACGGCTTGCCCCTACTGGGCATGGCGCTGCTGGGTAGGCACTAACGGTCGTGCCAACGCCGAGGCACTTGAACCCGCTCGACGCCGAACTGTACGCGCTCACGCATCGGGGCAATCCGGGTGACGTCGCGCACTACGTGGCGCTGTGTCATGGCGCGTCGAGCGTGCTGGAGCTGGGTTCCGGCTACGGGCGCATGCTGCAGGCCTTGGCGGAGCCGAAGCGGACGCTATACGGGGTCGAGCTCGAGCCGAGCTTGCTGCGGTTGGGGCGCGACGCCGTCGCGGCACTGCCGGTCGCCAAGCGCCGGGGCGTGACGCTCGTGCAAGGCGACATGCGGCAGCTCGAGCTAGGGCGGCGCTTCCAGCGCGTGCTGTTGCCGTACAACGCGCTGTATTGCTTGCTGACGCTGCGCGACGTGCAGCGTTGCTTTCGCAGCGTGCGCGCAGCGCTCGAGCCGGACGGCGTGTTTGGGTTCGACGTTTGGAATGCCGATCGACTCGGCGAAGACGACTGGGCGCCGGATGCCCAGGACCAAGCGCTGGCAGCTTTCGAGCACGCGGGCCGCCGTTGGGTCGCCTTCGAGCGCTGTCGGCGAGCGCGCGGCGCCGAGCGCTTGGACGTCACGTACAGCTACGTGCCGCAGGGTCGCGGCGCGCGGCGCAGCCAGATCGTGCGACAGCGCTACTACCGCTCCGTCGAGTTGCTCGCCCTCTTGCGACAGAGCGGCTTCACGTTGCAAGCCAAGCTCGGCGGCTTTGGAGGCGCACGCTTCGACGGGCGAGCCACCCGCCTGGTGGTGGTCGCTCGAGCCGCCGCTTAGGCGCCCAGGCGCGGGCGCGCTTAGGTTACACCCGCGCCCTCGGGGCGCGCGCGCGACCACGACAGCAGCAAGAGGGCGGCGCCCAGCGCAAGCGCAGCGCCGCTGCTCAGCGCCACGAACGGGCTCCACGTTTGCCACAGCCAACCCGTCAGCAGCCCTGCCGGTAGGGCACTGGCGCCGATGATGAAGTTGTAGAAGCCATACGCGCGCCCACGCGCTGCGGGTGGTGCCAAATCACGCACGAGAGCTTTCTCGGCTGGCCCGGTCAAGCCGTAATACAGGCCGTACACGATGAACAACGCCCACATTTGCCAGGCGTGGCTCGCCAAACCAAAGGCCAGGTACGTCAGCCCGTACACCGCCCAACCCGCAACGATGAGCTTGGACCGAGGCATGCGGTCCGACCACGCGCCAGCATAGCGAGCACTCAGCACCTTGGTGACATGGAACGCGGCCCACAGCAGGGGCAGGGTCGCGACCGTCACGCCCAGCTCCCGGGCGCGCAACAGCAGGAAAGCGTCCGATGAATTGCCCAGCGAAAACAACGCCAAAATGCCCAAGTAGCGTCGCAGCGACCCCGGCAGCGCTACGGCTTTTTGCCCGCTGCTGGCAGTCGGTACGCTGTTTTGCGCCGGGGGCTCGCGCACCGTGAGCAGCGCCAGCATGGCCAGCAGCCCCGGCACCAGCGCAAACCAAAACACCGAGCGCAGCTCCCAACCGAGCGCCAAAAGTGCTGTCGCGAGCAGCGGGCCGATCACCGCCCCGGCATGATCCATGGCGCTGTGAAAGCCGAACGCGCGCCCTGCTTGCTCCTTGGTCACGGAATCTGCGATCAAGGCGTCGCGCGGTGCGCTACGGATGCCTTTGCCGACGCGGTCCGTCAGGCGCACGGCCAGCACGTGCCAGGGCGCGGTGGCAAGGGCGACCAGCGGGCGCGCGACAGTGGCCAGGCCATAACCCCAAAGCACGAGCCGCTTCTTGCTGCGGCCTTCGGCCAGGTAGCCCGACGCAAGCTTGAGCAGGCTGGAGGTTGCGTCCGCGAGGCCTTCGACCAGGCCCAAGAACGCCGGAGCCGCTCCCAGCGACGCCACGAACGCAGGTAGCAACGGAAAAATCATCTCCGTACCGATGTCGGTGAACAGGCTGGCGAACCCGAGCGCGATGATGGCTGGCGGCAGCCGGCGACCAGCCGACAGGGGCTCGCTCGGGGTCAGCTTTGCCATGTACCCCGCATCTTTAGCTCAATTCCGCGGCACCCTTTTCTTTCGTCGGGCCTGGCCGTCCTCAATGGCGTGAGCCCCGTACTGCGCAACTGGTTCGCCGTAACGGCGTTGCTGGGCTTCATCGTGGCTTTCGCTTGTCGGAGCGAGGGCGACCAATTCGGTAAGGACTCGTTTGCGCCGTCGCCGGGCCTGGACGGCATGCAGCTGGAGTCGGCCGGGCGCGTCGCGCTCGAGTCGGCGGCTGACGCCATGGCGCGTCGTGATTTGCAGCGGCTGAAAATGCTTGCCTTCTGGGTGCGCGAGCGCGCCCAGGTGGTGTTGTTCAAGCCCAACGACTTGAGCGCGCTCGATTTGGCCATCGCTTGCTTGGAGCGCAGCGTGCCACCAAGCGAAGCCCTGACCAGTCTCGGCAAACTGACTTCGGGAAAGTTGCTCGTACAAGCTCGTGGCGTGTGCTCCGAACCGCAGTGATTGGTCGCGCGCGAGCGGCGTGTCTACACTCCCGGCGTGACCTTTGACCCGGCCAGCCGCTCGCGCCTCACGAGCCACGACTTGTATCGCTTCGGAGGCCCGACGCTCTTCGACAGGGTCGCGCGCTGCTTGTGTGAAGCCGGCTGCGTGCCCCGCAAGGAGCTGTACGAGGCGTGGGAGGTGGCGCGCCGAGCGCGGCGGCGTTTTCGCGGCGGGCGCGTGGTCGACTTGGCCTGCGGGCACGCGTTGGTGGCGCAGTTGATGCTGCTGCTCGATGATTCCTCGCCGACGGCGTTGGCGGTAGATCTGAAGCTGCCGCCCAGCGCCGAGCGCGTAGCGGCGTGCCTTGGCAGCACTTGGCCGCGCCTAGCGGGGCGCGTGACACTGCGCGAGGCCAAGCTGGAAAGCGTCGTCGTAACCGCGGACGACGTGCTGGTGTCGTGCCACGCTTGCGGGCCGCTCACCGACGACGTCATCGAGCTAGCCATCGCGGCGCGCGCTAAGCTCGTCGTCTTGCCTTGTTGCCAATCCACCGGCAAATGCGATCTCGGCGGGCTGGCGGGCTGGCTCGATGCAGCGTTGGCCATCGACGTGACACGCGCCGGCAAGCTGCGCGCCGCGGGTTACCACGTGCACACTCAGGTCATTCCAAGCGCAATCACGCCGAAGAACCGCCTGCTTCTGGCGGCGCCAGTCGTTGCGTAGGCGCTCGCGCCCGGCGGCACTAGTGGGGTTCCGCCAAGATTAGCACCCCCCCCGCGATTCCTAGATGTCGTCGTCCCCGCCTGCGTTCGCGCCGGCCGCACTGTCGCCGCCGTAGCCCCACTCACCGCCCGCGCCGATTGCGCCCCCGTAGCCGCCTTCGCCTCCGATCGGCGGTACCCCCACGTAACCACCCTCCCCACCAATCCCGACATACCCGCCATACCCGCCGCCCACGCCGATGTACGGACCTGAACCGCCGCCTTGTGCGCCCCCCCCGATCCCCGGGCAACACGCCCCCACATACCCTCCCCCAAACCCGATCGTTCCCACCGCCCCGCTGCCGCCCCCATCGGGCGGCACGCCCACTACCCCCGTGCCGCCTTTCTCGTTCCCCTGGTCCGACCCGCGCGTATCGACGCTGCCGCCGCAGTTGGTCAAGGCCCCCCCGATGATCAACACGCACCCAATGCTCAACTTGCGGTTCGCCATATTCGTCTCCCTCGGCCCAATCTCGTGCTTCCCTAGTGCAAACGGGGTGCCACCCCCGCAAGTCTAGATAGTGACTGAATTCAGGCGCAGCCCAGGCCCCTTGGCACGGTCTGGCACAGCGGTTCGGATCCTTGGGTCGCGATTCCGCTGGCTCGCCTCAGCTCAGCCCTCGTGCCATTCCGGCGCCAGCAGGGGGCGAATCAGCGCCGCTCGAGCCAACCAGCTCAACAGTACTTCCACCTCTGCTTGCTCGTAGTCGGGCAAGGCTTCGCACAGCGCCGCCGGCGTGAAGGCGGCGTGACTCGACAAGATCCAATCGAGCAACGGCCGCGCTTCATGCTCGATAGCCAGCACGGTTTGCGTTTGCGGACGGTTGGTGGCCCCGCTGAAAACGACGCAGCGTAGCTTGCCGAGCGCAGCGTCGTCTTCGAAGCGCACCGACGAATTCGGCAAGCGAATGAAGCGCTCAAAGCGCTGGCTCGTCACGTATTCGGCCTGCGTGCCGCTGGTGAAGCCGTGCGCCGACCAAGCCTTGAAGGCGTCGGCCGCGGGCAGGCCCTTCAGGCGTTCGCCCAAGTCACTCATCAAGCGCGACAGCTCGTTTGCGGCGCCGAGCGCGACACCGGGCTCCGTTGACCAGCCGCCATAGGGCCGCGCGCGCCACGCCGGAGCTTGACTGGCATAGTGACTCAGCAGGTTCTGCAGTAAATCCAGGTAGGAAGGCGCGCGCACCGCGACCACCAGCGACAGCGAATCAGTCTGCTGTTCGGCGGTGGTGTGCCAGGTGCCGCTGGGCATGAAGAAGGCCGAGCCCGGCTGCAAATCCACGCTTTGAAATGGCAGTTTCAGCACGTCTTCGCTGGTCAGCGGAAAGCCATGTTGGTAGCTGCGCGCAAAGTCGGGGTGAGCGGGGCCGTACGGGCTGAACTGCACGTCGGGCTTTTCGACATAGTGGTTGGGCGCATACTGAAAGCGCTTTTGCCCGCGGATTTGAAAAAAGAGTTGGTCGTAGCGGTCGTGATGCAGCGACAAGCCCGAACCGGCAGCGTTGGCGAACGCCATCAGCGACGAGCACTCGGGCAACCCCAAGTTACTTTCTACGCTGCGCAGCCATTCATTCGACTTTGGCAGCACCCGGCGCAAATCTGGAAAAAAGACGGTAAGTCCGAGCTTCAACAGCGCAGTTGGGTGCACTCCGCTGACACTCGTTTGGATGCCGTCCACCACGCTACCCTTGGCGACCTCGAG
>JAYUYU010000064.1:0-7821 GCA_043752365.1 Myxococcales bacterium
AGGTCCACGGGTTCGAAGCTTTCGGCGCCGCGTGCCTCGATGTGCGCGAGTCCGAGCAGCTCGCTGAGCAGCCGCTCGATGCGCTGGGTGGCTTCGCGGATGCGTTGCACGAAGTGGCGCGCCTGCTCGGGTTCTTCGAGCGCGCTTTCTTCCAGGACCTCGGCGCTGGCGCGGATGGCCGCGACTGGGTTTTTCAGCTCGTGCGACAGATCTGCCGCAAAGGCTTCGACGAACGGACGGCCCGAGAGCTCGCGCCGCATCGTGTCGAGAGCGCGCGACAAGCGCGTGACTTCGCGCCCGAACTCGGGGGGCGGCGCGGCCGTGCGTTCGCCGCGGCTGACGCGTTCGCCAAAGACGCTCAAACGCTCGATGGGCTCGGCGATGGCTCGCCCAATCACGGCGGCGGCGGCGGCGGCGGCGGCGCCCAGCACCAGGCTGATGACCAGCACGGTCGGCGCCATGTCGGCCAGCAGGTTCTTCATCACCACCGTGGGCTTGACGACCCGCACGGCGCCGATGCGTTGACCGCGCACCACCACCGAATGGTCGACGTGGACCAGGCCCTCTTCATCAACTGCCGGCGGGTTCTTTGGGAAAATGACGTTGCCGTTGGCGTCGACCAGCAGCAGGCGCAAGTCGGCGCCGCGCTCGCGCTCGTGCTCGAAGCGCCGGGCCACCTCGGCCAGCCTGCCGCCGGTCCGGTCGAGCTCGCCAGCCACCATGCCGGCGATGGACGTGGCCTCGTCGCTGGCGGCTTGGCGGGCGATGCGCACCGCGCGCGCTTCGATGCGGTCGATGACCATCAGGCCCAAGCCGAACGCGAAAGCCCCGACGATCAAAGCCAGCGCCAAGAATACCTGCATGCGGATCGACATGCCGCGCGTGCGGGTGCGCAGCAGGCGCGACACCACGAAGGCGACGAACAAAATCAGGCCAATGCCCGCGGCCGCGACGATCACCAGCCGTACGAAGGCGCTGCCGTCGCTCACCGCGACTCCAGCCGGGAGCTTTCATTCATGCTGGCTCCGCACCTTGGGGATCGTCGCTCAGCCGGTAGCCGACGCCGCGCACCGTCTCGATCCATGAAGGCTCCGCGCCGGCTTCGCCGATTTTCTTTCGCAGCGCCTTGACGTGAGAATCAATGGTGCGATCGGTGATGCGAAAGCCGTCCCCCCAGACGCGGTCGATCAACTCGGCGCGGGTGAAGACGCGACCTGGGCTGCCCAACAGCGCGGCGAGCAAGTCGAACTCCACGCGGGTGAGGTCCAGCGCGCGGCCGGCGGCTTCGGCTCGACGCGTGCGCTGGTCGGCGCTCAAGGGTGGCGCTGGCTTGGCCTGAGCCCGCGGCGAAGCTTCCGACGTGCCGCTGCGGCGCAATACCGCACGCACGCGCGCCACGATTTCGCGCGGGGAGAACGGTTTTGTCACGTAGTCATCGGCGCCGGATTCCAGCGCGGCGACGCGATCTGCCTCGGCGTCGCGGCTGGAAAGCACGATGATGGGCATCGAGCGCTGTGGAGACGCCGCGCGCCAGCCTCGGATCAAATCGAACCCGCTGCCGTCCGGTAGCATCAGGTCGAGCACGACGAGGTCGGCGCCGCCCGCGAGCGCGCTCGCCTCAGCCGCGTTTTTTGCCGAGATCACCGCGAAGCCGTCGCGGCCGAGCACATAGGCCAAGGACTCGAGAATGGCAGGCTCGTCCTCCACCAGCAGGATGCGCGCGGTCATCGGCGTCTCATGCTAGCCTAAGCGGGCTAGACGCGGTGCGCACGGCATGAAGACCCTCTACCTGCTGAGACACGGGCAGGCAGCTCCCGAAGGCGACACCGGGTCCGATCACGAGCGAGCGCTCACCACGAAGGGGCAGGCCGAGGCCGAGCACGCCGGCAAACACCTGAGCCAGCTCGTCAAGCAGCCGTCGCTGTTTTTGGCGTCCAGCGCCACGCGCGCGCAGCAAACGGCCAAGCTCTGTGCCGCGGCCTTGCCCGGCTCGCCGCAGCTGTCGGTTTTGGAGGGCCTGTATCTGGCCGAGCCCCCCAGCTATTTGGCGGCGCTTGCGGCCCGCGCTGACCCCCACGCCGCCGTGCTGGTGGTGGGACACAACCCCGGCCTAGAGGCGCTTATCTACGTGTTGACGGATCGCTCTGAACATCTGGCCACGGCGTCTCTCGTCGAGATTGCGCTACCCATTGCGGGTTGGAGCGAGCTTTCTGGTGTAGGCCCTGGTTTTGGGCGCTTGGTTCACGCATTTCGCGCGTAACATTGGCTGACCTCAGACTGGCTTTTGGCAGCTCTTGGGGCTATTAACGCCCGTCCAGATGCCCATGACGCGCCTGCCGCCAAAGAAAGACGTGGCCCTCGCTCTGCTCGAGCAAGACACCGTCTTGGTTCATTTGGACCCGCGCGGTGAGCAAGTGAACGTGCCTGCGTGGTTCAAGAAGCAGCCGCAGTTGGTGTTGCAAGTGGGGCTCAACATGCCCAAGCCCATTCCGGACCTCAGCGTCGACGACGCCGGCATCTCGTGCACGCTCAGCTTCAGCAACACCCCTCACTATTGCCACCTGCCCTGGGCTTCGGTCTACGCGCTAATCGGCGCTAGCGGTCGCGGCATGGTTTGGCCGGACGACGTGCCCAAGGAAGTGGCCGGCCAGTACGTCGTGACGACGCCGAAGGAAGAGCCGAAGCCGCGCGTAGCGCTACGCGCAGTCGAGCCCGAGGCTTCTCCCGATGCGCAAGCCGCCAAGGCCGACGCCAAGAAGAAGAAGCGCGCCAGCAAGGCCAAAGAGCGTAAGGAGACCGAGAAGGCGACGCGCGCGTCTCGTCCCCGCAAGAAGCCCGTCGCGGCCGTCCCGAGCCCCGCGCCCGAAAAAGCCACAGCGCCCCGCGCCGCAGCTCCAGCTCCAGCCGTTGCCGCGGCTCCTGCCCGTCGCGCCTCGGGCGGCACCAGCAGCGCCGGCCCCAAAAAGAAGCGCGAGCTTCCGCCCTACCTGCGCGTCGTCAAGTAACGCGGCTCATCCGCCAGCGCCTGCGGCGCTGTTCGTACCACCGTCGCTCGGGTTGGCGTCCCCGCCGTTTCCGCCGTCCACTGAGGCCGCGCCCGCGTTGGCTGCCCCACCGTCGCTAGCTGCGCCAAGTTTGACGCACTGCCAGCGGCCCATTTCCGGCGCGCACTCGTAGCCGCTCACGCAGCCGACGCTCGAGAAGTGGCAGTCACCGCTCAAACAAGTACCGAACCGGCTGCAAGTTTCATTGGTGTCGCAATCGGTCGGGCGGTAGCAAGAGACTTTCTCGTCCGTTGTGTCGCGGGTGCAGCTACCGGTGCGGCCATCGCACACGTACCCATACCTGCACTCGCTGTCGCTGAAGCAGCCGTCGTCGTCTTCGTACACGGGGCAGCCCGACGCAAACACGCCGAGGAGCAGCAGCGCAGCGGGGAAGGCCGATTTCTTCATGGGAGGCAGATGGAGGGTGCGACCGAGGAATACAACGCGCCCCCAGGCTAGCAAAAAGGCCCGCCGCCCGCCCGTGGTCAGCAATCTTCGCCGGGAGATGGGGAAAGGCTCGCGACGTGCAGCGCCTCCCGCTAAGCTTTGCGCGTATTCCTGCGCCTCTCGTGCCGCCCGGCCGGGCGCGTTCCTGACCCGCCCCGCACCCCGCCCACCATTCATGGACGTTCGCTGTAATCGCTGTGGCACCGAGTACGAGTTCGACGACGCCCTGATCTCGGAGCGGGGTACGACCGTCAAGTGCACCAACTGCGGGCTGCAGTTCAAGGTCTACCCCAATCACCACAGCGGCGGACCCGAGCGTTGGGTCGTCAGGACCGCCGAGGGTCGGGAACTCGTCTTCACCTCACTGCGCGAGCTGCAGCGCGGCATAGCCGATCGCAAGGTGGGTCCGGGTGACATGCTGACGCGCGGGCAGAAGCCGGCGCGCCCGCTCAGCTCGATCGCGGAGCTCGAGCCATTCTTCCAGAGCAGCCTGGGCAAGGTGGCTGCGTCAACTGCAGTCACAGCGGATCGCGCGCCGCGCACGCTGCACGGCGTCGCCCCTCCGGCCAACTCGATCCCCGGCTCGCAGCTGGCCAATACGCTGGAGTCGCCGTTCCCCTTCATCTCCGAGTTTGGCGTGCCAGAGCCGCCCGAGCCCGCGAGCACGCCCGCCATGCGCGCCGAGTCACCCATGATGGACGCGCTCTCGGTGACTATGCCCGCCATCGAGGCTCCGCCCGAGGCGCGGGCCGCCTTGGCCCGGCTCGACGCGGCGGCGGCTGCCATTTCCACCGGGGTGGCGGGCGTGCCCAGCGCCCCCACCCAAGCTCCAGTGCCGCAGTCGGCGCCGGCGCCCTTCACGGCCCAGGCGGTCGCGACCGCGCCGCTTTCGAGCACCCTGGCGCTCGACGACTTCGACAAGCAGCGCCGTGACAACGCCGCCCCGCGTTCAGCCCCGCAGGCCGCGCGCGTGCCGCTCGAGACCGTGGCGCGTTCGTCGCCGAACAACGCCCGCCCGCAGCTCGATTCGTCGCCGCGCTCGTCGCCGCGTGCAGCACCCGACTCATCGCCGCGCCCGCCAATCAGCACCCGCGGCAGTTTTCACTCGTACGATGAGCTGCCGTCGCCCGCGGCTGACCGCGCTTTCGACGCGCGGCGCGCGCGGTCGCGTTGGATCGTCGGCGTGGTGGCCATCGGTATCGTGGGCTTGATTGGCGCGACGGTGGGGCGTCGCTACTTGGTAGGCGCGACCGTGCCCAGCGCTACCCCCGCGCCGCCCAGCGATAACCGCGTGAAGGATTTTCTCGCGCGCGGCAATCAGCTGGCCGAAGAGGGTGACTACGAGGCCGCGCAGGAAGAGCTGGTCAAGGCCAGCGCGCTAGCGGAGAAAGACGTCCCAGTGTTGGCCGCGTTGGCCCGACTCGAGACCCTGCGGGCCGACGTGTTTTGGCTCAAACTGCGCCTGCTGGACCCGACGTCGACCGAGCTGGTGGCGGCTACGCACCGCGAGCTAGGGCGCCGCGTCGGTAAGGCGCGCCAGGCCGCAGACCGCGCGTTCGCGGCCGCGCCCGAAGACGCAATCGTGATCCGGGCCCGCGTCGACTCCATGCGCTTGAGCGGCGAGAGCGACAAAGCCCGTGAGTGGATCGCGCCCGTCAGCAGCAACGCCAGTCAACCCGAGAACGCATTCGTGCTCGCCGCGCTCGACTTGTCCGATCCGGCACCGGTTTGGGCCAGCGTCATCGATCGCCTGCGCACCGCGGCCGCCGGTGAGCGTGAGCCTGCCCGCGCCCGCGCAGCCTTGATTTACGCGCTGGCCCGCGCCGAGCGCGCGGCTGAAGCGCGCTCCGAGCTGGCCAAGCTCGAAGCCTTGGCCAAGCCTCACGCGCTGCTCGACGAGCTGCGCGGCTTCTTGTCGCGGTTTCCGATCACGGCGGCTGAAGGCGCCGCCGCCGCCGCCGCCGCCGCCTCGGCCGCGGCGCTGGCCGTCGTGGACGTGAGCAAGCTCCCCAAGCTCGATACGTCGGTGGCAGCCGACGAAAAGCCGAGCACCGGCATACCGAGTGATTTCCGAGCCGCCCTCAGTCAAGCCGCTAGCGCCTCGCGCGCCGGTGATTTCGCACGCGCCGAGACGCTTTATAGCGCCGCGCTCGCCAATCAACCCGCCAACGTCGAGGCTCTTTCGGGTTTGGGGGACATTGCGCGCCGCAAGGGGGATGCGGCGCGGGCAGGCCAGCTCTACGATCAGGTGCTGGCGCAAAATCCCAGCTACCTCCCCGCCATGATTGCTAGCGCTGACCAAAAATGGGCTTCCGGTAACCGCGCCGGCGCACTCACGCTTTACCGCCGCATCGTCGATCAAGTCGGCACGGGCTCGGAGTACGGCGCTCGCGCCCAAGCTCGCATCACCGAGGCCGGCAACGCTTCGGCGACCGCCACGCCCGCCCAACCGGGGCCCGACAAGCCCACTGAAGCCGCGCCCGCGCCCGAGCCGCCCAAAGACGCGCCGCACATCGACACGACGGATCTGCCAGGGGGCCAGTAATGCGCACCTGGCTTCGAGCGCTGTGTTTGCTGCCGTTGTTGGCGGCGGTGTCGTGTCAGGGTCGGCCGCGCAGCGGCGGTGGTTCAGGCGGCACCGCTAGCGGCCTCGGCAAAAGCGTGGCCGAGTTCGACCTGAGCGCTGGAGTGCCCGAGAGCATTGGCGGGGGCTTGTTTCAGCCACCGGCTTCGCGCACGTTCGTGGCTTTGGCGCGCGCCGTCGAGCGCATGGCTACGGAGCCAGACGTAGCCGGCGCCTTCGTGAAGCTGGGCGGCGCATCGCTGGATTGGGCACAGACCGAAGAGCTAGCCGGCTTGTTCGACAAGCTGAAGAAGAGCGGCAAGCCGGTCGTGTGCCACGCACACGTGCTGAGTAACGCCAGCGCCGCGTTCGCCTTGCGCGCTTGCTCGCGCACCTGGCTCAGCCCCGCCGGTGACGCCGAAACGGTCGGCATCGCCGCGCAAATCATGTACATGCGCGGGCTGTTCGACAAGCTCAAGGTGGGGGTCGACTTTCTGCACGTCGGTAAGTTCAAGAGCGGCGTCGAGCCGTTCACGCGCGAGGGCCCGAGCGAGCCCGCGCGAGAATCACTGACCGAAACCCTGGCCGCCATCCGTGCTGGTTGGCTCGACCAGGTGACGCAAGCGGGCAAGCCCGACAGCGTACGAGGCGCGCTCGAACAAGGTCCGTGGAGCCCCGAAGACGCCAAAAAGCAGGGGCTGATCGACGCCGTGGGCTACGAATCGGAAGCGCTCATCGAAGCAAAAAAGCTGGCCAAAACCGAGAAGGTCAACGGTGCCTACGGCGGTTCCGGCAAGGGCTCGCAAGGGCTCGACCTCGCCCAAATCGTGCGCGTCATCGCGGGTAGCGACGACAGCGCCACCACCAAGCCGCACATCGCCGTATTGCCGGCCGAGGGCTCGATCGCCATGGAGTCGGGCGGGGCGCTTTCGAGCGGCGGCATCACGGCCAGCGCCATCGGCAAGACGCTACGTCGGCTGAAAAACGACGACACCATCAAGGCCGTGGTGTTGCGCATCGATTCGCCCGGCGGCTCCGCGCTGGCCAGCGACTTGATCTGGCACGAGCTACGCGAGCTGCAGAAGAAGAAGCCGCTGGTCGTTTCCGTTGGCGGAATGGCGGCAAGCGGCGGCTACTACATGGCTTGCGCTGGCGACCGCATCTTCGCCGAGCCGACCAGCATCGTGGGCTCTATCGGTGTGTTCGGCGGCAAAATCGTGTTTTCTTCCGCGCTCGAAGAGATTGGGATCCACACCGAGACCTTCCCCGCTAGTCCCGAGCCAGGCGCCGGCGCGCGCGCAGCTACACAATCGCCCTTCAGCACCTGGGACGACGCCACGCGCGAGAAGGTCCGCACGGGCATGCAGTCCGTCTACGACCTGTTCATTTCGCGCGTCGCCGACGGCCGCAAGTTGTCGCGCGAAAAGGTGGAAGAGGTCGCGCAGGGCCGCATCTGGAGCGGCAAGCAAGGGCTCGAGCGCGGGCTGGTCGATCAACTGGGTGGCGTGACCGACGCCATCCGTCACGCGCGCAAGCTGGCAAATTTACCGGCAGACGCGCCCGTCACCGTCGAGGGCGGGCAAGACAGCTTGCTCGACATGCTGCTCGTAAGCCAAGACGCCAGCGAAGAGCAAGTGAAGCAGGCCCTGGCGGCTTACCAAGCCCGCTCACTGGTGATCCGCGAATTGCCGCCAGCCATGCGACGTTACGCGTCGGCGTTGGGGCCGCTGGCTTCGGGTGAGCGAGTCGTGGCAGCGCTGCCGTTCG
>JAYUYU010000065.1:0-3058 GCA_043752365.1 Myxococcales bacterium
TGGACTCGAAAGATCCGCGGGATCGCGAGGCGGTCGCCGACGCCCCTTCCATCTTGGATTGTCTGGAGCCGGATGATCGCGCCCACTGGGATGGCTTTCGCGCGGCGCTCGACGCGCTGGGTACGAAGTACGTCGTGACGCCGGGCCTGGTGCGCGGCCTCGATTATTACACGCGCACGCTGTTCGAGCTGGTGTCGAACCAGGGCGAGCTGGGTTCGCAAAACACCCTGCTCGGCGGCGGTCGCTACGACGGCATGGTGAGCGAGCTGGGCGGACCCAAGCTTCCCGCAGTTGGTTTCGCGATCGGGCTCGAGCGCCTGCTGCTCGCCTCGCCCGTAGCCGCGCCCGCCAACGCCGCGCGCTGTTTCATCGCGCCGATCGGCGCCGCCGGCCTGAACGCAGGTTTGACGCTCGCGCGCGAGCTGCGCGGTGCCGGTATCGGCACGGATCTGGACGGCCGCGGCGGCTCGATGAAGAGCATGCTGCGCCGGGCCGATTCGCTCGGAGCGCGCGTTTGCTTGGTGATCGGCGATTCCGAGGTTCAAACCCAGCAGGTTCAGGTCAAAGATCTCGCCGCGCACAGCCAAGAACTGTGTGCGCGCGCCGACGTGCTCAGCACGGTGACGCGCATTTTGGCGAGCGCCCCGAAAGTGAACGAGGCCGCGCGTTGAAGATGGTGAAAGGCCTAATTTTGGGCGGCGTGCTCGGCAGCGCGATGCTGCTGGCCAGCCCTGCTTTGGCACAAGACCCGTACGGACCTGGTCTGTCGCCGGGCTTTGGGCCCTCGCCCGGCGCCGGCGCTGGCAAGTCCAAGCAAGCACCGCCCAAGCTGCCGCCCGGTACGCCCGAGACGCACGCGGCTTCAGGCGGTGACGACGCGCTCAACGCGCCCGGCAACGAGCCCACGTTGCCTGAAGATCCGCTGGCGATGAAGCAGTCGGCTTACGCCCGCATCGGCACCGATTTCAGTCCATCTTTAGAAGAACGCGGGCAAAATCCGCGCTTTGATCGCAAGTTTTACGGCCCGTATTACGCCGAAAAGAGCGGTGACTACAGCTTCAAGCTCGCATTTCCGGTCTGGGCCGAGCGCACGCAACCGTCGCGCACGGACAAGCTGAAGCCCGATCGGGCTTCGCTGTTCGGCGGCGTCTACTACAACCGCCGTAGCGCCGAGCGCGCCGACGACGTGCTGTTCCCGCTGTTTTGGAACCTGCGCGACCTGGAGCACAAGACCAGGACCACCATCGTCGGTCCGCTCGTTAATCGCGTCACCCCGGACGGCCACGACAACTGGCTGGCGCCCCTGTACTTCACCGGCAAGCACGGCGACGGGGGTTACACCCTGATTCCGCCGCTATTGACGTACATGAAGACCGACGGGCGCAGCGGGCTGAATCTGATCGGCCCGATGTTTTGCTCGTGGAAGGGCTCGTCGGCGTGCGACGCGCGCACGGCCGAAGACCTCGATATGGGTGTCGCGCCCTTCTATTTCTACGGCCAAAGCGCGGAGCGTAAATACGAGGTCGTCCCGCCGCTGCTCCACTACTACCGCTACAACGACCGCGACCTATCGTGGACCAACGTGTGGGGCCCGTACTACCGCGAGCACACGCAAACTCGCGAAATTTTCCACCTTTTGCCGCTGTACTACAGCATGTGGGGCAAGAACGAGCGGCACACGACGCTGTTTCCGTTCTTCCACTACGGTTACAAGAAGAACGAATGGCTGTTCGCCAACCCGCTGTTCATGGCGGCGCGCGGCGAAAACGGCGAGTCGACGTTCGCGACCTGGGGCTACGCGCGCTACCGCGGCCGCACCGAGCTGGACATGATAACGCCGCTGTACTGGGCGTATCGTGATCCGGACATCGGCCTCGATCAAAAGCTGCTGTTCCCGTTCTTCTACAAGCGCACCAGCCCGCGTGAGTCGAGCTGGGCGTTCTTCCCGTTTTACGGGAAATTCGAGCGCTTTGGCATCAGCAAGTCGACCTGGGTGACGCCGTTCTTCCAACACACGACGGATCTGCGCGGCTTTCAAACCAACATTCACCCGCTCGTTTATATTGGCCGCGACGGCCAGTCGACGCACACGGTGTTGGCGCCGTTCTTCTGGGATTTCGCCGAGCCAAGCTCGCGAGCGACCGTCGCGTTCCCGCTGTATTGGCGCTTCAGCGACAGGAAGAGCGTGTCGCAACTCGTCGGTAACGTGTACTACCACGAGGAGACCAAGAGCTCGGGCAACGAGTGGGAAGTGCACATTTTCCCGGCGCTTTCCTACGGCGAAACGCCCAACGGTCATTGGTGGAATCTGCTGTATGGCCTGGCCGGCTACAGCCGCAAGGGCGCGAGCACGAAGATGCGAGCCATGTGGATTCCGATACAGCTGAGCGGAAGCGAGTAGTGAGGCGTGTGGATTGAGGCGTGAGTGGGGCGCTGTCGAGCCTCCGCTCACTCAATCCTCAATCATATAAGCTCCAGGCCGTGAAGGTAGCTGCGCATACGCTCGATCTCGAATCCTTGCGCTGCTTCGCGCAGGCGGCGGCGCTGCTGTCGTTTCGGGTGGCTGCCAAGGCATGCTCACTGTCGCCGGCGGCGTTCGGGGATCGCATTCGGCGGCTGGAAGAAGACTTGGGGGCGCCGTTGTTCGAGCGCACCACGCGCAAGGTTACGCTGACGGCGGCGGGCGAGCGGCTGGTGCCGCAGGCGCGCCGCTGCCTGGACGAAGCGGAACGCTGCCGCGTCGCCGTGTCGAGCGACGCCAAGGCGCCCTTCGAGCTGTTGCTTGGCACGCGCTTCGAGCTGGGCTTGAGCTGGGTCGTGCCCGCGCTAAAACGCCTGGAACAGCAGCACCCGGAACGACGCCTCCACCTCTACTTCGGCGACACGGCGGATCTGTTGCCGCGCG
Organism: Myxococcales bacterium; assembly: GCA_043752365.1. GTDB lineage: Bacteria > Myxococcota_A > Polyangia > Polyangiales > Polyangiaceae > PMG-095. Next base: position 2,906 of record JAYUYU010000065.1, read on the forward strand.
TGCTGCGCGGCGAGCTGTCGGGCATGATCACGAGCGCGCGGTTGACCACCCCAGGCCTGAGCTTCGCGCGCTTGCACGAGGAAGAGTACGTGGTGGTGGCCCAAGCCGGTTTGATCGAGCGGCAACCCTTCCTGACGCCGCTGGACGCCAGCC
>JAYUYU010000066.1:0-7810 GCA_043752365.1 Myxococcales bacterium
TAAGCCCGGGGGCGTGCAGCGCTCAGCGTTTGCGCGGGCGGATCGCGGGTTCCGCGGGGCGCGTGCGTGACGCGGCAAGCACTCGGGACGCACACGAGCAGTCGTCTGCAGCTACGTTCACAGGACCCATCCTTGCGCGACCGGCTCGACCGCATCGTCGCTACGCGGGTCATGCTCGTAGCCAGGTGGCCAGCCGCAAGGGCGCTAGTCGCAATTGCGACAGCGTCAGCTTCGCCAAGATTCGTCCCGAAATCCTGGCGAAAATCATGTCGCAATTGCGACTAAGCAAGCGCGCCACAACACCCCTCCGGGCTCGCGGGAGTGCTGGCGAAACGAGAGAGGCGATGAATGATCAGAGGGAGGCGGGAAGATTTTTGTTGTTCAAGCACTGTTCTCAGGGAGGCCCTACGCCCTTCGGCGCGCGACTCGGCGCAAAATGTCGAGGTCGGCCCGGGTGAGCTCCTTCATGACGACCAAGAGGGCGAGGTAGACGCAGGGCGTGACGGCAGCGGCGACGAGCGTCAGCAGCTTGCCGGGTGGGAAGAGCAAGCGGGCCAACAGGGCGGAAGCGGCGAGCGCGAGCACAGTGCGGAGCAGACTCCACGGTGAGACGAGCGCTCCGGCGGCCCGGTAGACCAGAACGGCGGCAATCAGCGTGGCGACGGCCAGGCCTGTCGAGGTGGCTTGCGCGGTGAGCCAGAGCAGGTTTTCCGATAGCGGGGCGCCGTGCGCGCGCGTGAAGCAGAGCGTGGCCACTACCCCCACCGCGAAAGCCGTCACCCACATGCTTTGGCGCTCGCGGCCGAGGCTGTTCAAGACCGTGGTCAGGATGCCGAAGATCGCGAAGGCGCCGAAGCCGAGCGCCAGCAGGCTGAGCGCACGACCGCCCAGCGCCGCCGCGTCGGCACCGAACAGCAGCTCCAGCAAACGGGGCGCGAGCCCCAGCGTGACGCTGACCATGGCACCCACGATGATCAGCGATAGTCGCAGACCCGTCGTGACGTAGCGCGTGATGGCTGCCGTGTCTTGCCGCTTGGCTGCTGCGGCGAGCATGGGGAACAGAATGAACGTGATGGCGATCAGGATTTGGTAGGGCAAGAACGAGAACAGCTGCGTCGCGCGATACGCGCCCACCAAGGCGTCGGCGCGCGAAAGCGGCGTACCCGCGGCCAACGCTGCTTGGCTCGCGAAGCGGCCAAGCAAGGTCAAATCAGCTTGAAATAGCAGGTTGAGCAAGGCCTGACCCAGCAGTAGCGGCAACGCCAGGCCGACGTAGCTGCGGAATGTCAGGCTAGGTTTGCCAGGTCTACCGGCGCCAATCACCGTGACGGCGACGAACAACACCACGAGCGCGCTGACTACGAAGCCTACCGCCGAGCCTGCGGGCCCCGCGTAAGACAGGCGTCGCGCCAAGACGGCGCCGACCACGAGGCCCGCCGTGCGCAGGGTCGCCGACGTGACGTCGAGCGCGGCTTGAACCACGAAGCGCTTCTGACCGTTGGCGATGCCGACCAGCGGCGTGTACACCGCGTAAATGAACAGAATGGCGGACAAGATGCGCAGCGGGGTTTGCACGTGGCCGGCGCCGGCTAGCTCGGCAACCAGCGGGGAAACGCCGGCGAAAAGCAGCGCCAACACCAACCCGAACAACGCATGCCAGGTCAGAACGCGGCGCACGGTGGCATGCAGCTCGTCGGGCGCCGCCTGCACCACCGTGCGGCTGACCGCCTGAATCGACATGGTCGTGATCGGGTTGTAGGTGATGCTGGCGATTGAGAGCACGCGTGACAACGCGCCGTAACCATCCAGCCCCAGCACGCGCGGCAGCGCTATCTGCTGCACTAAGCCGAGGAGAATGAAGTAGATCTTCGCTCCGGCGACGGCCAAGCCGCCACGGCCGGTGCTGCGTGTCGTGTCTTCGTCACTCATCGCGAGATCGGCGTCGTAACACGGTAGGGCGAAAACCCTCCCGGCGCCGCGAGGGTGGGCCTAATTCAGCGGGTCTTGCAGCCAGCTCTCCAGCTCGGCCAAGGACGACAGCACCTGCACGCGCTCCGGCAAGCCGGGCAACTCGGCCACGCGCCGACCGCCGACCAACACCTCGACGCCGGGAGGCAGCACTTTGCAGAGCGAGAGCAGCTCCGCGCGGGCCGCGTCGGCGCCGAGCCCGACCAATGACAGCGCGACGGCGCCCGCCTTCGAGAGCCGTGCGGCTTCCGCTATCTGCTCCGCAGGCAGGTTCGCGCCCAGGTAAATGGCGCGCCTGCCGTGCATCGCGCTCACCACCGCTGCCAAGAGCGCACCGAGCTCGTGCTGTTCGCCCGCTGGCGTGGTGCAAACGATGGGAGATTTTCCGTTGACGGGTTGAGCCGCCAACAGAGCCCCCAGCTGGGTGCGGAGCATGGCCGAGGCCGCGTGCTCGCTGGCCACGCAGATTTCCCCGCTTTCCCAGCGCTGGCCGATTTGGTCGAGCGCAGGCGCCAACACGTGCGTGATCAGATCGTGCGGTGAGAACGCGTTGGTGGCTTGCACCAGCGTGCGCCCAGCGCGTTCCATATCGAGGTCGGTGACGGCTGCGAGCAGCTCGTCGATTACGGGGCCGGCGCGGCTGGCAGCTTCACTGCCGGTGGGCGCAGCGCTCAGCCTGACTTCGAGCGGCGCCAAGCCCAAGAGCTCCGCCATATCCAGCTTCGCGATCGCGCTGATGGTGTAGCCGCGTTCGAGCAGTTTCTTTACTAGCCGAAGGCGCTGCACGTCATGGTCCGTGTACAGGCGCGCGCCGCCCGGGGTGCGGCTCGGGGAAAACGCGCCGTAGCGCCGCTCCCAGATGCGAATGGCGTGCGTTGTCACTCCAGTCAAGCGCGCCAGCGTGCCGATGCGGTAGCGTGGCTCGCTCACGGGCCGCCTCCTGCCCGCCGCAACGTTTCGGCCACGCCGCCGTAGCCTTGGAAGAACCAGCACCACCAGCCCAACATCATCACGCTGTGGCCGAGCAAGATGCCGAGGTGGCTCCACATTTCCACGCGGTCAGAGTGTTTGCGCACGTAGCGGCGCCAGTGAAACGCTTCGTCCACCAAGCTGTAAATGAACGCCAATAGCGTGAGCACCATGGCCGGGATCCACAGCCCGCGGGGGTGCTGGTAGGCCGCGGTCAAAAGCACGCAGCTGGTGATACCGCAGAAAATAGTGATGCCGTGAACCAGCCCTTCGGCGCCGCTGATTTCCTGCTTGTAAATGGTGCGGTGGCCAATCGTGTCAATCGCGATGGCTAGCGTGAACACGCCGGAGCCAATCGGCACCAGCCAAGCCTCGGGCGTGAAGCTCACGCCGTACACGTGGCCAGTCAGCAGGAAGCCGCCGGTAGCGAACACCAAGCCGAGCATCAGCCCGACCCAGGCGACGTAAACCAACCAGTCGATGCGGGTAAAGTCGCGCATGCGACCGACGTAAAGTTTGAGCTCAGAAGGGAAGGACATCTTCCGGGAACCTCAGGGGTGCGGTGAGCGTGGTTGCGCGGAACGTGGGCGTGGTGCTCGCGAGGCCGAGCGAGCTGATGGTGGCGCGCGCGACGTGCCACAGCTTCTCGCCGCCCGTCACGTAGGCACGGCCGGCCAACACGTTGGCTCCTTGTGCCAAAATCTGCTCGCCAATGCTCGAGTAAACGCGCCGCGCCGTCGCGACCGCCAAGCGCGAGCGGAACGACAGGTAGGGCAAGCCCAAGTCTCCCGAGCGGTACAGGTTGTCGGCTTCACCCAGCAGGCGCTTCACGGCGCGCGCGCACACGTCGACGTAACGCTTTGGCAGCTGGGGCGAGGCGGGCACGTAGTCGAGGCCGGGAGCTAGCTCTTTTGGCAGGTAAAGGCGTCCGCGCTGCCAGTCTTCGGCCACGTCGCGGCAAATGTTCGTCAGCTGCATGGCCATGCCCAGGTGGGCGCCGTGCACGACCGCTCGCTCGCGTCGCACGCCGAGCACGTGGCACATCATGGCGCCTACGCTGCCGGCGACGCACCAACAGTAGTGATACAAGTCGGAACGGGTTTCGTAGCTCTTACCCTCGGCGTCGAGCTGAAAGCCCTCCAACAACGCTTCGGGGTACTGGCGTGGCAGCTGGCGCTCGAAGGCCAAGCGCTGAAACTCGACCAACACTGGCTCGGTCAGACGCCTGCCCGCATAGACGTCGTCTAGCTCGGCCCGCAGCTGAGCTACGCGCGCTGGCGCTTCGGCTGGTGCTACCAGGTCGACGGCGTCGTCGGCGCGGCGACAGTAGGCGTACAGGCCCGCGGCATCGTCGCGCAAGCCTGGGCCCAGCAGCAGCGAGGCCAGCGAGAAACTTTTCGAGTGCTTGCGAATGATGGCACGCGCTTCGGCCGGCCGCAGCCCCGCACCCAGCACGCTGCTACCGAGCGTATTCATTCAGCCGCCTCGCGCTCGAAATCTGGGGAAATGCCCGCGTCGGCGAGCACGAGGCCGGCCGTCGCCTTGGCCGAGTTGACGACGCCCGGCACGCCCGCGCCCGGATGCGTGCCGGCTCCGACCAAGTACAAGCCCGGTAGCTTGGGATCGCGGTTGTGCGGTCGGAACCAGGCGCTCTGGGTGAGCTTGGGCGCGACCGAGAAGGCCGAGCCGTGGTACGCGAACAAGTCGCTGGCGAAGCCGCGTGGCGTCAGGCTGCGCTTGACGACCACGTGCTGGCGCAGGTTCGGCATCAGCACCTCGAGCGATTCCAAAATACGCTCGCCATACTGGTCGCCGATGCGGTCCCAGTCGAGCGGCGCGTTGCCCAAATGTGGCACCGGCGACAGAACGTAGAACGTCGCGCCTCCGGGCGGGGCAAGCGATGGATCGCTCACGCTGGGCGCGTGCAAGTACAGGCTGAAGTCTTCGGGTAACACGTGGCCGTGGAACACGTCTTGTAGCAGGCCGCGGTAACGTGGGCCGAAGACCACGTTGTGGTGCGCAAGGTCGTAAGCGCGATCCGTGCCGAAATACAGCACGTAAAGCGACATCGACCAGTCAGCGCGTTCCAGCTTTTTAGTCGTCTTTTGGGCTTCAGGCTCCTGGCTGTACAGCTTGGAGTAGGTGTGGTGGAGATCCGAGTTCGAGACCACGAAATCGAACGGCTCGCGCTCGCCCGCCGCGGAGTCGACCAAGTGCCGCACGTTTTGGCCCCGCTCGATGCGAATGCTCTGCACTGGGCACGAGAGCCGCAGCTCCCCGCCCAGCTCGCCGTAAAGCTTGACCAACGCATTTACCAGCGCGCCCGTGCCGCCGCGCGGAAAGAATACGCCCCAATTGCGCTCCAGGTAGTGAATCAACGTGTAAATGCTGCTGGTTTCGAACGGGTTGCCGCCTACCAGCAGCGAATGAAAGCTCAGCGCCTCGCGCAGCTTCTCGTTCTTTACGAAGCGCGACACCGTCGAGTACACCGAGCGATCTGCTCGCAGCCGAGCCAACGATGGCGCGACCTTCAGCATGTCCGTGAAGCGTAGGAAAGGCGCGTGGGCCAGCTCGGTGTAGCCTTTCTCGAAGACCTCGCGTGAGTAGTCGACGAAGCGTGCGTAGCCGGCCGCGTCGTCCGGGCAAAGTCGCTGAATCTCTCCCAACAGCCCGTCGCCCGTGTAGTCAAGGCGCGTGCCGTCTTGCCAATGCAGGCGATAGAAGGGCGTTACCGGCAGGAAATCCACGTAGTCTTCGCGCCTTCGCCCCGAAAGCTCGAACAGCTCGTCCAAGCAATGCGGCGCCGTGATTACGGTGGGACCGCCGTCGAAGGTGTAGCCGCTGTCTTCGTAGACATAGGCGCGGCCGCCCGGCTTGTCGCGCGCTTCGAACAAGACGGTGTCGAGCCCAGCAGCTTGCAGCCGGATGGCGACCGCGAGCCCTCCGAAGCCGGAGCCCACCACCGCCACGCGTTTCCGACCAGCGTGCATTGAATCAACCATAGGCGTGCTCCAATCTTTCAATCTCTTCCGCGAGGGGGTCGAGGTGCCGTCGGCTGTCGACGCTGCGCTCCAGACGCCGAAACGCCTGACTCAAATGGTCGTGGATGGCCCGGTAGGGGGAGCAGCCGAGCTCCTTGCGCAGCGCCTTGGCAAGCGCCTCGGGATGCAGGTCGCGCCGCTCGACCTCACGCGCGCGATGTTGCAAGCGCGAGTAGCTCAGCTCGTCCAGGCGACGCGACAGCCAAGCCCAGGGCCAAGTGGGGCGGCCGTTGAGCAAGTCTTCATGGCCCTTGTGGGCGCGGCGCTCTTCGAAGAGCCCGCTGACGTCATCGAGCATTTGCAGCGCTACCCCGTAATCACGGCCGAAAATGCCCAATTCTGCGCGTAGTTGGGCGGGCGCACCGGCGGCGGCGGCGCCGAGCTCCGCGGCCAACTCCAATAGGCTGCCCGTCTTCAAACGCGTGCTCAGGCCGACCACGTCCTGAACCTCGCGCTGGGCGAGCGCTCCCAGCTTTACTCCCAGGTCCAACGCCTGCCCGTAATGGCAGCGCAGCACTCCGCGATCGATGACGCGCCTGACTTCCAACTCTGCGGCGGGAGCCAGCGCCATGCGCTCGAGCACGCTGTGTGGCAAGAAGTAGAGCCAGTTTCCAGCGTTCAGCGCCAGCGGCACGCCGACCATCAGGTGCAGCGCCGGCTTGCCGCGGCGGTAGAGCGAATCATCCTCGATGTCGTCGATGATCAGGGAGCCCGCGTGCAGAATCTCGACCAGCAGCGGCAGGTGCTCCGGCATCGGTGCCGAGGTTTCGTCGGCGCCGACTCGATATGCGACCTCGACCAAGCGCGAGCGAAATTCCTTGCCGGGGCGGCTCAGTAGCTCCAAAAGCGGGCCCTCCAGCGCGGCCGTCCACAGTCGCTCGGGCACACGCTCGGCGCCGAGGTCCAGCGTCGTTTTCAGCTGCTGCTCCGCGAATTGCCCGCGAATGAGGCCGACTAGTGCCGTTTCGGCGGGTGCGGCTGGCGCGCTGTCGACGCCTGCGGGCGCGTGAGGTTCCGAGTAGAGCGGTTGGGTCATGAAAGTGCACCTCCAGAGGGCCGATTCGAGGACTCGCTAGTTTCGTTGGCAGGGCGCGAGAGCGCGCGCGTGAGTGAAAATCCGCGCGGCGGGCGGCCGCACAAGATGCGCGCGCGATCGCCGTGCGTCAGCGTCATGGCGTAGAAGCGCCGCACGGCCGCCGGCGGCATGCGATAGAAGCGTTCGATCACGTTGCGGCGCTCGTGCGGCGCAAAGGCACCGAAGAACAGTTGGTTGAGCAGCAAGCAGAAGCGAAGTTGCGAGCGTTGCTCGCGCACTAGCGCCGGCCACACCTGGTTGCGCAAGCTGCCAGGCTCTGCCTGTGCGATAGCGTGAGCAACGCGCGCCGCCACCGGAAAGGAGTAGCCCGTGACGGGGTGAAACCATGCGCCCTGGTAGCCCGCCACGAGCGGCCCGTTCGCGGCGGGGTTTTCGACCTTGGTCAGACGCGTCGGTAGCGGCAAAACGCCCGTCTCTTCGCGGGCGACGTAGTCGATGTCGAAGCCATTTTTCTCGGCATAGCCGATGATTTCTGCCTCGAGTCGCTCGCGGTCGAGCTCGGGCGAGTCGGAGAAGTAGGTGTCCTCTAGCAGCACGCGATCAGGCGCGAATGGCAGCGCGTAGAGGAAGCGAAAACCGTCCCGCTGCGGCACCAGCGCGTCCATCAGCACCGGATGCGCGATGGGCGAGGGGCGGCGCAACTTCAACTCTAGCCCCAGGAATTTCTGATAACCAGCGCGCGGACCAGCTGCTAGCGCGTCCGGACCGCGGCTCTCGATCACGATGGTGCCGTGTA
>JAYUYU010000067.1:0-18137 GCA_043752365.1 Myxococcales bacterium
AGTTCGGCGAGTGTGACGCCGAGTGCCTTCGATACCGCCACGAGCGTAGCGAATGTCACGTTGCTGAGGCCGCCCTCTAGGGTCTGATAATGCTTGTCATCTAGCGCCGCCTTCTCCGCGACCTGCACTTGAGTGAGGCCAGCAGCCTCCCGGAGGGACCGAAGCCGCCGACCGAGCCGGCGCAGGCTCGCGTCGATGCCGCGGGAGCCCCGCGCGGCGGACCTCCAAGGCTGAGTTCGACGTGTCGGCATGCCCCGCGAGGGTCGAGCGACACCGGACTAGTCACCACCGGACTAGTCCGGTATTATCCGCCGGTTTATGGCTAGCGAAGCGGAAAGGCGTAGCGGGATCAGCGTATCAACCTCCGTGGTACCCGAGCACCGAGTTGGTCCGAGCCCCGTGGTGGCGCTGGCGCCTTGCTCAAGCCTGGCGACGGCTTGCTTTCTCATTCTGACCGCGTCTGGAGCATGCGGCGGCGCCGGCCGGACTCCCCTAGTCGCGACCCAGCTGGAGCAAGCGCAGCGCACGGAGGACAGCTGGTCAGAAGCAATGGTGAGGACGCCTTCGACGGCGTGATGGAAGGACCTGCCGCTGCGAGTTCCGCCCCTCCACAACTAGGCCTACCACGAGGAGGCATCTCCGTGAGCCATCGATCATTGAAAGCGAGGAATGCGTGATGAGGACAATGCGTAGTGGGTTGGCGATCTGGATCACCATCTGTGTGGCACCGGGGTGCAAGAAGCAGGAGCCGGCGACGCCGCCGGAGTCGACCGCATCGGCGACGCCGAGTAGCGCAGGAGCGCCATCGCCGCCTCCCAGCGGCCCAGCGCCGTCCTCATCCAAAGAAACGGGTTCTAAGCGACTGTCCCCAGCCGAGCAGGCTCGTCATGATGGCCTGTTCGAGAAGTGCCAAGCAAACGATGCAGCTGCCTGTGAAGCCGTCTGTGACGACTTCGACGCGGAGATCTGCACGTACTTGTCATCGCAGATGCTCGCGAAGAAGATGCCTGACGACCCGGCGAAGCGAGCGAAAATCAACGAGAAAGGTTGCGCCAAGGGGGCGATGAAGTCCTGCAATCAGCTCGCGACCGCGTACAAGGAGGGAGACGGCGTGTCGCCCGATATCAAGAAGGCGATCGAGCTGTATACGAAGGCCTGCGACGCGGGCTACGGCGGCGGCTGCAACCGCCTTGGGAACATGTACAAGAAAGGCGATGGCGTGGCGCCCGACGGAGCCAAAGCCGCGGCGTTCTATGAGAAGACGTGCTCGTTGGGGGAAGGCGCAGGGTGCAACAACGCCGCGAACGCTTACGGCTACGGCGAAACGGTTCCACAAGACCTGCCCAAGGCAAAGTCCCTTGCTGCTAGGGCCTGCGCCTTGGGCGCGAAGGATTGTGAGCCGCCCATCGGGAAGGGAGCCGATGCCACCTGGCCAGAGGACGCGAAGCTTGAGGACGTGATCGTCGACCCCAAGAAGTGGGATGGTCGGCTCATCCAGCTCCGAGGCGTGGCTGCATACCGTGGTAGCCCCACGAGTGGCTACATTTTCGCGCCCGGTGGTAAGCCCCTCACGGACGGTGTTCCGACCTTGATGGCCGATGACGCCCCGCTCGAGGTCAAGAAGGGTTGGCTCAAGATGCCGTCATCGCGCGACGGCATTCCTGTTAAGAAAGTCACGGTTCGCGTTGAAGCGACCATGGTGCCGGGCAAGGCCCGGTTCTTCATCTGGGAAGAACTCCAATTCTACGGCACCGCCAGCGACGGGGCCGGGCTCAGGGCGCAACCTTAACGGCGGCTGAGGACTTGCGGAATGTGCGCCCTACCCCCACCCCATAAGGGGGATTCGTGACGTCAAAAGAACCTTTCTGATCGCGGAGGCACGTGCTTTGGCGCTTCGGCGGGTCCCTGGCAGTACCCGAACCATGCCCGATGTGGACGGAGAGAGGCCCGCCGCGCGACTCGACCTAAACAACGCACATGATTGTTATCAGGCGGGTCTGAAGCGTTCACGCCCCAAGTTCGTGACCCCAATCGTCGAGCGTTAGATGGACGGGAGGATCAAGGTGACGGAGCTGCGCTTCCTTCAACGTGGCCAGCGCGTCGGCGCCACGGTCACCAAAGGACAAGCCGAGCGGGCCGGGCTCCATCTCGGCGCGTCTTCCCGCGAGCGCGACCCAGCCGGCAGGCGTCGGCTCGGCAGCGTGCAGGGTGCGGAGAACGCCCAAAGGGAACCTGCTCGTTGGGAACCACTGGTCGCCGCGGTCGCGCACAATGGCCCGGACCCCCTCGTGATCGGCACCGAAACGCTGGACCCAGCGGCGCACGACGCTTCGGAGCCAGTCGTCCGCCTCGAACGTGACGACGCAGGCGTCGGCAAGCCACGCGGGCGGGACGTCCCCGGTGAAGCTCAGGATCTGGAGCAGCTCGAGCAAGACCACCACGACCGCCTCGTGGCGCCCTGCCGCGTGCGCCGCGGCCGCCAGGCCCAACATTGGGTCGAGCAACACCGACTCGTCACGCGCAATCTCGCGGGCCGCGACGAGCAGGTCTTGGGTGTAGGGCGAGCACTCCATCATCGTGGAAGCGGCGGTCACCGCCGTCAGCGCGAGGACGTCGTCGCAGTCGACCTCGGCCGCGAGCAGCAGACAGATTGAGGCAGCGTGCCCGCGGACGGGCCAGACCATTGCGGGGTCCGACGCGATGCCGAGCGCCTTCGTCCAGAGCGCCTCGATGTCGCTGCGGATCGTGTAGGGGTGGGGCCGCACGCCGCCGATAATCGTCGACGGGCGCGGCTTCCGTTCGCGATTTGCTTCGACGTCGGTCGGATGGAACGAGGCGGGCCCACGGCGTGACGGGCCGCTGGTCTCTGTCAACCAGGGTGGTCGAAATGCCGCGGGTGGTGGTCTCGCGACCCTCGTGCCGAGTATGTGCGCCTAGTGTTCAGGCCATGGCAGAACAAATCACGCTCACGCGAGAGGAACTCTATCTGCGGGTCTGGCAAACGCCGATGTCTCGGCTCGCGACCGAGTTCGCGATCTCGGACGTCGCGCTCGCGAAGATCTGCAAAAAAGTGGACGTTCCGATCCCCGGTCGCGGCCACTGGGCTCGCGTAGCAAGCGGGCAAAGGGTCAAGCTGCCGAAGCTGCCGAAGGCGCGCGCCGAGACGCGCACGGAGTACACGATCGCCGAGCGCGAGCCCCGGCCGCCGGCGATGCTGCGAGTCGACGTACCCGAGGTCAAGGTCTCCGATTCCTTGTCTGGGGGGCATCCCGCGGTGCGACGTCTCGCTGCAGTGCTGGAGGGCCGCGAGCCTCCTCACCCCAAGTCACTGCATCTTCGGGGTGACTCTGAAGCCACCGTCCGGCTGAGCGACGCGACCAAACGCCGGGCGCTGCTCATCCTCGACGCGCTTCTCAAAGCGCTCGCGGTGCGCGGGCACGCGGTTGAGCTAAAGGTCCCCACCACGCCGTGGGGCTATTTCGATCTCGAGACGAACGTCGCCGGAGAGGTCGTCAAGCTGTTCATCGCGGAGCCGTTGACCCGCCGAGAGCATCAAACAACAGCGAAGGAGGAGGCGGATCAGCGGCGGTATGGCGCGACGTATGCGCCCAAATACGACTTCGATGCTTCGGGGCGTCTGAGCCTCCGAGCGCGAGCGCGCTACGCGATCAATCGCAGGTGGTCGGACGGGGCGAGGCAGCGTCTGGAGGACGAGCTCGGCGCCGCGGTCCTCGGCATCGAAGCCCTAGCTCGAGCGGCCGCCGTTCGCCGTGCCGAGATCGAAGACAACAGTCGACGCCAGTCGGAGGAGCAGCGCCGACGACAAACGTGTGGTGCTTCACAATTGCGAGCGCGCTCTCAGTTGCGCTCTTCAGGACGCGGTCGACAACCTGCGGAGCGCGGCAGCCATTCGCGAACTCGTTCAGGCGGCGGCGCTCGCCGCGGTGCCTGAATCCAAGGCCGCTTCGGTCCGCGGCTGGATGGACTGGGCGGCCGGTTGGGCGGATCGCATCGATCCGCGAACCAACCCCGAGCGGGCCGCTCGCGTCATCGCGCCTGACGTGTCGGCGATGTCCGAGCAGGAGTTCGCGTACTGGCGTGACTGGCCCGAGAGCGCGAAGCGCGCCGCCGCGGGGCACGGCCGGGCATTCGAACCGCGCCGCGTGGGATAGGTCTTATGTCAACCCGGCCAGCCTCGGCGACCGCCCGGCTCGCAGGGGACAGGCGACATGCTCCTGGCGGCAGCGCGGGATATTGCGCTCCGTCTGCAGCAAGCACGACCCGCTATTCACGGCGTCGACGCTCCGACACCTCGCGGCGGGGGTCCGCGGCCCGTACACCGACCCCGAGCTTCGGTCGTCAGGAACAAGGCGAAGGAGGCGATGCATACGCCGGAGTCGCTGATGCGCTAGGTCGGCATACCGCCGCTCTAGGCTGCATCTCGGAGCGCGGCATCGATAGCGGCGAGCCCCCGCTCGTAGTCGCCCGCCGCGAGCCGGACGAGCGCCCACGCTTCCTGCTCGCTCACGAAGTACTTCGACTCGATCCAGTCGGGCCCGCAGCCGTCGTCGACGAGCAGCCAGGATGTGTCGCTCGTGTCGTTAACGCCGAGGACTTCGAACGTCGTCATGGGGTCGTGCGGCCTGCAGACTCGCCTGTTCGTCATAGGCATGATTATAGCGCGGGCCCCCTTCGCCGATATAGGCGATCGACCGGATCACGGCGACGCGCTCCCCGCACGGCGCGTCGTCTTGCCGTGCCCGGCGGGACCGACGGCGAGGTCAAGCCGGGGATGGTCTCCGCCGCTTGGGGCGAGCAGGTCAGGGTCTCCGCCTCCGGACATATCGACATAGCTACCCCCTCCCATCGAGCTCAAGGGAGATACCGCCGGAGGGCGGGACGGGGCACCGAGTTCTGGTAGCCTCTGAGGATAGGAGGCTCCTAGCCGTGTTCACGGACTTCGACTTCAGCGCGTTGGACGACCCGGGCTTCAAGGAGGACGCCGTCCGCGAGGAGATCATCGCGCCGATGCTGCGGCGGCTCGGCTTCACGCCGACGGGAGAGGACCGGGTTCAGCGCAGCCAGAAACTCGTGCACCCGTTCGTGATGATCGGCACGCGCAAGCATCCGGTCAACATCGTCCCCGACTACACTTTCTGGCGGGGGAAGCAGGCGTTGCTCATCCTGGACGCCAAGGCGCCCTGGGAATCGATCGTGAAGTCCGAGCACGCCGCGCAGGCCTACAGCTACGCGATCCACCCTGAGGTCCGCGCCGCCCACTTCGCGCTCTGCAACGGTAGACGGCTCGTCGTCTACGACGTGGCGAAGTTCGAGCCGGTCCTCGACGTGGTCGCGGCCGACTACGACCGGCGATGGGCGGACATCGAGAGGATCCTGCGCCCCGAGAGCCTGGTGAACCCGGCCTACCGGGACTTCGACCCGGACTTCGGACTCGCCCTGCAGCGGATGGGGACCGCGCCCGGTCAGTTCGTTGAGATGCGGCAGTTCCAGCTACTCGTGGTCGCCAAGATCGAGGACAGCAAGTACTCCGCCAACGCGAACGCTCTGATCGGGGCCCAGGTCTATCTGGCTAGCCTGGACTTTCCCGAGGACGCGCTCGCGCCGCTCCTTTCGTGCTTGCCGAGGCCGTTGCTGGACGGTGTTCTTCTCGCCACGTCGCGCTCGCCGTTCACCGTCTCCTTGGACCAGATGGTCGAGGTCGACCTTGTGGGGACTCTTGGCCCGCTGACGAAAGGCGAGCATGACTCCTTCGTCCCCATTGACGTGATCGCGGTTCGTGGCACTCGGTTCGACCCGTCCGAGAAGCCCCCGCGAGAGCCGGTTCCGAACTATGTCCACAGTCTGCGGCGCGCGTTCGAGATTCTGCAGGGCGAGTGATTGCGGCTGCTATACCGTCGAGCGCAAAGTCGGGCCGAGGAGAGACCGCGTCGATGCCTTCCTAGCCTAGAAGCAGTTAGCGGGCAGGATATTGCCTTGCGTGGAGAGAATGCCATTGCTCCCGCGTCTTGAGGCACAACTCGGAGTCGGAAGACGCGTTACAGCGCTCGTCTATGTCGTGCAGGACCTGAACGATCCTTCTCGTCGGAGCAATTCCCGGACACGGTGGGCATCTCGCCAGGCACGAACCGAGCGCAAGAGTCGGCGATCTCGCGCGACGACGGCGACTGGGAGGAGTCCACCGTCCGGACCCTCATCGTCGACCGCCCGCACGAGCCGGCGCCGCCGAGGGAGAAGGAGCCGTCGATGGCCGGCGTCGCGCACGCCGCCGTTCAGAAGCTCCCGCCGTCGGACCTGCTGATAGTCGTGCTCGTCGTGGCGCTCGCCGCCGCGCTCGTCGGGGGGCGTAAGCTCGGCCTCTGGTGATGTACAGACCTGTCGTATAGTCGACCAAATGTCCGACGAGCACGACCCCAAGCCAATGGGCGATGCAACCGACCTGGTTGCAAAGGTGCCGGACGCACCGTCAGCGGTGGAGCCTAAGGTAGACCTCATAGCGGACCTCCCTGAAAAGGAGATCCGCGATCGCCTGCGGCTAGTGAACCCAGCTTTGGTGGACGAGATCTACGAGTTGGCGAAGGCGCAAGTCGAGTCGGAGAGAGCACGGCACATCATGCTCAACTCGAAAGCAGCCTCAATACTCACGGCGTCCGGCGTTTCGCTAACCCTGTCTTTGACCCTCGCTGGACCTCTCTTGGCAGGCAAGGTCGTCCTACCTACATTATTATCCTGCGGATTCGCCCTTGCAGGACTGCTCGGGCTAGCGGCTGTGCTCAGCGCGGTCCTGTCTCTCTTCGTCGTCGGCGGTTTTGCCTACGTGAGCGATCACGCGGTCTTCGATACGAAGATTCTAGACTTCGCGGATAGCCCGACTGGCTGCGAGGACCTCCCGAATCCCAGCGACAAGTACGCCTTCGGCGCCGCCGCCTACAGACAACATATGACGGCGCACCTGTGGGCCGTCGCGGCCAAGGAGCACCGCCAGCTCGACAAGAAAGCTAACCAGGTACGAGCGGCGCAATGGTTATTCACCCTGTTCGCCGTGATTATCTCCACTTGCGGGGCGAGCCTATTCTGGGTCATATCTTCACAGAACAAGGATGCCCGAGAAGCCGCCGCAGCCGAGTCCGCCGCCGCCGAAGGAGAGGTTCGACGACAACGGGCCGCTTCCGCCGCCGCAGCCCAAGTAGCGCCCAATGCCGGACAAGCCACCCAAGCGAGTGCCGCCTCCGCCGCGCGATCAACGGCTAACGCGGGACCACGGAGTAGTCCGCACTCGGGTGGCGCCAATGCAGCCGGCGGCGCAACCTTCTAGCCCGGTGAAGCCAGTCAAGCCCAAGAGGTAGAGCGCGATCCTATGCCGACCAAACCCGATCGACCGGATCCGCCGCCGCCGAAGAGCCTGACAAGCCGAAGCCCGAAGCGTAAGGCGTCGAAGAAGGCGTCGAAGAAGACGTCGAAGAAGCGGGCCAAGAAGGCCTGAAACTCCAAGCAGAAATCACCCATGCCCGAAAAGCCTCCTGCACCCGAGCCTCCGCCGCCACGAGATGGTCAAGCCGACTACACGGGACCGAGGCCCGGCGAGCAGCCGGGGCAGACGCGGCCGATGCCGGGGGACGTGCCGGTCCCGCACCCTGAGCTCAAGTAGAGCGACGCGGGCGGGGCGTCCACTGGCCGCAAGGGCTTGATCCCTCAAATAGCAAACAGCGCGACGTACCGAGGTGCGCCGCGCTGCCTTTGGGAGGTTATGCTGTTGAAGAGACCGTCGTCCGATTAGATGACGCGGCAGGCCGTGTTGAGACGACCGGACGCTCCACCGAGATCGATCACCACGTGCCAGTTGCCGGTGTGAGGCGGCGTCAGGCGAACGGGCGATCGCAACGCCTGGCCGCCGAAGTAGCGATAGCTACGACGAGCACGGTAGGCGTTGAAGTTCGAGCGATCCATGAGCAGCACGTTCGCGCGCTTGTCGACCTCGACCTCGATGACGCTGGCGGGGCCAGCGCTCACCTCGTAGTGAAAGAAGTCCATTAGCGACCTCCTCTTCCGGCGCCGTTCTTCGACGGGTCGTTGACGACGTACTTTTGGTTCGACTTCGGCGTGGGTGGCAGCGGCTCGCCCTTAACGACGGTTCGCTCAGTACCTGTGCCCTTGATTCCGTATTGGCCCGAGACCGGCGCTTTCTCTCCGGGTCGGTAGGTTTTCTGACTCATTTTCTTGCAGCTTTCGTGACTTGAGTTTCCACGCCGACCGAGCCCATCCCGGGCGACGCTTCCGTAAGCATCGTCAGGGAGAACGACACTAATGTCAAGAATCGATCTGCAAATTAAACTGACATTGCGGCGATCGGCCTCGGAACACACTGGCAGGAAGATCCCATGGAAACCCGCGCAATTTTAATGGAGACAGCGAGGGATCCCCGTGTTATCCCTGGATCCGTGGCGGAACGCGGCCTTCGAGAGAGGCTGGGCGAACGCCTGAGATCCGCCCGCGCGGACGCAGGCCTCCTCCAGCAAGGATTGGCAGTAAAGCTAGGAGTATCGCGAGCGTCCGTCGCCAGCATCGAGGCTGGGAAGCAGTCTATCACCGTCGAACAGCTGATCAGAATTGCAAACCTGCTTGGCACGCACCCGGCCGACCTTTTGCGGGACGTGCTGGACGAGAGCGGCCCGGCGTCCAAAGAACTCGACCGTCTCCCCGACGCGCACAAGAACTGGATCAACCAGGTGAAGAAAGAAGAGAAGTAGTGGCCCGCCCTAGATTCGCGCTCGCCAAACAGACAGCCGACGAACTGCTCATCAAGGCAGGAGTGCGAGGTCCGGCCGTTGACGTGGCGTGGCTGGCCACTTCGGTTTGCGGCGTCGAGCTTAGAGCAGTTCCTTTTGACGGTGACATGGACGGAGTTCTCATCCGCGAACCCGGAAAGCAGCCGATCATAGGCGTGAACGACGTCGGGGCAAAAACGGAGCAGCGCAAGCGGTTCACGATTGCCCATGAGATTGGGCATCTACTGCTCCACAGCAGTCCGTATCACGTCGACACGAAGATCCACATGCGGGACGCGGTGTCGTCGCTCGCGGAATCAGTCGAGGAAATTGAAGCCAACGTATTCGCTTCGAACCTCCTGATGCCCGAGTGGATGCTGAAAACATCGGTTGCCGAGCGCGCGGGAATGGACATGGAGGAGCTGGCCTCGGATCTCGCTGGACCCGACAATTACAACGTGTCCTTGCAGTCGATGACGCTCAGGCTCGCCAAGTACCTCAAGTACAACCTTTAGAACGGCTCGCTTGACGCGAGGACGCGGACGGCGCGTCCATCGGAGCGTGTCCCACGAAGACCCGGTGCCCGTCGAGGTGGTGCGCGACCTGCTCGCACTGGCCCGCGCGCTCTACGCGACGTTCGCCAAGATGGGCAAGGCGTACGACAAGCAGCTGTTCACCCTGCGCGGGGATCGGGTTCCAGCTCACGCTAGCGCTCGAGAAGGCGGAGAAGGGCGGCCCCGGCTCGTTCGCAAACCGCTGCGCCTGGCTCATCGCCGAGAAGGCGACCGCGGACCTCGGCGCGCTGGTCGACGCCTACCTGCCCGCGAAGGCGCTCATCACCGCGACCGGCGAGCGCCTGGCGAAGAAGAACCGCCCTAGCGGCGGGGGCGCCAGTGCTCCCAGGCGAGAAGGACGACGAAGACGAGGGCGGCGAGGTGGTGTTGTTCGGTCACTCGCGGGTGATGCCGCGAAGCCTCGGCCCTGACCCCGCGGACGATTTTTCGGGCCCGTCGATTTCCCTCCGCGGCATAAGGTCGGGTTGCCCTCGGGGGGCGCCCTTGGAACCGGGCGCCCGATTCTTGCTGTGTCCGCCGCTGTCTCCGCGCCCCCCGCGAGCTCACTCCGAAGCCTCCCGCGGCTCCGGCCTGAAATCCTGCCGTCGGTCTGGCGGTCAGGAGGTCGGCGGTTCGATCCCGCTTGGCTCCACAAGACAGAAGGCTTCCCGACCCTTGGTCGGGAGGCCTGCTTCGCATTGGGCCCGCGTCCGTGTCCCGCGGCTGAGCGCTAGTCGAGGGCTGCCGGCAACTTGGCGACGAAGCACGCTGCGAGCCCTAGCGAGCTCCACACGTCGGGCTCGCCGCCGAAGCCAAGGTCGGCGACGCCAGCGAAGTGGCCGCCCACCACGACCTGCGCCTGGCCATCGGTGGCGGTCAAGTCAACGCCGTAGATCACGTCGTTGCCGGCTGCGCGCAGGGATCGCGACCATTGGACTTCGCCCTCGAGGTCGAGCGCGACGACGAAGCCGTCGAGCGCGCTCGACGACTCCTCCTCGTCGGACTGCAGGGGGCCGGTCCCGAAGTCGACCTCGCCCGCGAAGCCTCCAGTGATGAGGATGCGATCACCATTGGTAGCGATCTTGGCGACGCGGACGCGCGCTCCGGTGGTCGCGACCGATGGTTCGAAGAAACGGGTCCAAAGGACGTCGCCACTCGAGTCCACGCGCGTAACGAAAGCGTTCGGCGCGCCAAGCGCGACTGGCAACGACTCGGTGCCAAAGTCGATGTCGCCGTAGTACTCGCCGGCTACGACGTAGCCATCGGGAAGGGCCGCCACCGAGACACCGTTGTCCAAGCCGTAGCCACCCCACTGGCGTACGAATCGCCGGGTGCCGTCGAGCTCGGTTTCGAGGAGAAAGGCGTCTCCAGCAATGCCCGTCTTTTCACCGAGCTCCGGTCCGCTTCCGAAATCGACCGGCCAATCGAACGTGCCAGTTGCGGCAATGCGATCTGCGGCGGTCGATGTGCAGAAGTACTCGGTAAAGGGGCCGCCCCAGGCAGTGCCCCATTGCTCCTCGCCGTCGTGCGAGAGCAGGCCGAGGAAGCAGTCCGCCTCGCCCGCGGGCGACAGCTCAGTGGCGCCGAATGTGAAAGGCGTGTCGAACTGCCCCGACACCACAACCCCGTCGCCAGCATGGCTGATGGACGCGATACGGCCTCGGCGCATCGGCCATGTTCTGGCCCATTCCAACTTTCCGGAGGGTGAGAACGCGAGCAAAAGTGGCTGAAAGCCTTCAGAGGTCATCAGAGGCTCGAAGTCGGCTGGGGGGTGCCAGCGCAGGTTCCCGGAGGCCTGACCGCCTACCAATAAACCGGTGGGCGTCAACGCCAGCGAGAGACCTGCATTGCCCCAGCCCACGCCGCTGGAGGCATCTGAAGCGCTCCAAGTCTGAACCCAGTCGAGAGCGCCCGATACCGAAAGGCCTAGCAGGAAAGCCGATGTATTTCTCTCCGATCCCCGAAGCTGTTCATCGACGCCGGGAGCGAAGTCTACTTCGCCGTAGAAGAGGCCCGTTGCATACACTGCGCCGGCTCCCGAAACGGCGAGTGCGTGGATCTCACAGTTCGCGTCGCCCCCCCAAGCGCGAGACCAGATAGACCCTTCCTTGAGTGGCCCGTGATGCTCGACGACTCGTGGGAGGTCAGCCACCTCTCCGGCACCACCACCGTCGGCCGACTCTCCCCCGGTCCCCACCTCGCCCCCCATGCCCGAGTCTCCACCCGCCGCAGGTGCAGGCCGCCGCTGTCCGCCGCTTCCCGCGGCGCAGGCGACGAGTAACGCGAGCCCTGCACAGACGACTGTCTTCACATTCTTCGCTTGAACTCGAGGAAGAAACTTTCCCGAATCAACGTGAGCTGGGTGGACGTGGCCGAGTAATGATAGCCCTCGAACTTGCCTAGGCCGGCCGCTGGACACCTCTGGGTGATGATCAAGCCGCCGGCCTCATGGCTGATAGTGTACGAGGCGCGCTCCTCCGCGCCAGTGCCGACCTGGCGGATGGCGTCGAAGCGAAGCCCGTTGTCCCTGATCTGCACAGACATGCGCGTGCCGGCATCGGGGGAGGCTCCCTCTTGCTGCGAGCGGACCAGATCATAGGACCCGTCTACCAGGTTGCCCGCCGTGGCGACGGGCATCCCGGCGGTCAGGTCGGTACGCACGACGAGCCCCGACAGGAGGCTTACGGCTCCGCAGTCGGCCGCGCTGGCGCCACCCGCCCCACCCATTGCGCGGGTTCCGACCGTAGTGCTACCAGCGGCGCCGCCGGTGACGCGTACGCCACCCTCACCAGCCCCGCCTCCTGACTGGACCCCTCCCGAGCCGGCAGTCGAAGTGTTGCCGCCCAAAGCTGGCGTCGCAGGGGCCGCCTCGTCCTTCGAGCAGGCGAGGGCGAGGCAAACTAGCAGCCCGGCGCAGGCTGCGGCTCTTGCGCTCATTGCTGAACGAAGCCCGCTCGGTCGAAGCGGAAGGTTCCCCACGCCGGGTTGACCGACATCGCGAGCCTAGTCTTGCAGTCGGCCGGCCCGGTCCGCAGCGTGTCGACCACGCTGGCCGGCACCGAGAACACCGCGGAGTTGAACTCCTGATCGAACCTATGTGTGAGATCGACTTGCCCCGAGTAGTGGTTGTAGAGCCCAGCGCTCGGGCATTCGAAGTAGAGCTGCAGGTGACCGACCCAATAGGGATCGGCTGGAAGCTCGGGAACGTAGACATCCACGTTGAAGCGCGACGTGACGCTACCGAGTTCGCCGCCGTGAAGCACGTTGCTCTCCACCAGCAGCCAGCTGGTCGGCGTGAACGCGAGCGAGGCGCTGCCCTGGCTCCGCACGCCGGAGTCGTTGGTGAGCGTTACTTGCTCCGAGCTCCACGACGCGGCGCTATCGAAGGTGAACGCCCCGGTGGAGGCGACGGTGAGATTCTGACTCCCCGTCGTGTGGTACGCAGACCGACCAGCCAGGGTGCCCCCAAACCGCACGTTGTCTAGGAGGAGCGGAGCCAAGCACGACCCCACATTGACTCCAAACCTGAAGCGCGCATCGGGGTAGTCGCCCAACAGAGCGGCACGCACTTGCGGCGAAACCGCGAAGGCGATGGTGCTCCACCCACCGCGGGCCAGGGCGGTGAGCGACGTATTGCCCAGGTAAGCGTTGTAGATCCCTGCCGCCGGCAAATCGAACGACAACGACAGGTCGCCTACCCACCAAGGATTCGACTGCGAGGCAGGCACGAACACATCCACCAGCAACTGGTCGCCGACGACGCCCCACTCGGTGGTGTCGAAGGTGGGGCTCTCGACGTGCGAGTAACCGCAGCTCACTGCCAGCGAGTGAGCGCCCTGGCTCGCATTGCCACTGAGCGGAAACGTGCCAGGCGGGTTCGTCCAGGAGCGTACCCACGGACGGGTGACGTCCTCGAAGCTGGCAAAGGCCGGAATCGTCTGAACGACGATCGAGGTCGCGTTGTTGCTCATGTCCGTGTCGGCGCCGGCCAGATGAAGCGTCTGAACGTCGATCTGCTGCGGCCCACCCGTCGAGCCCACTGCAATCAGGGTTTCGATCTCGAGCTCCACGCGCTGGCCCCGCAGGATCGTGCCCAGCGGGCAGACCAGCTCGCGGAGATCGCCGGTGACGGGCTCGCAGCCTGCGTCGTCGGTCACGTAGATCACGTTGTCGGGCAGCGCGACGCGCACTTGAGCCAAGTCCGCCGGGTTCGGGCCGAGGTTGGTGACACCAATCGTCAAGAAATAGGCCTGGCCGACGTGGGGCGGCTCTGGGTGGGTGGTGACGTCCAGGCGAAGATCGGCACGGTTCAGCGACGCCCGCGCGGCCGCAATTTCTTCGTCCGTCGGCAATGGCTCACCGTTCAAAGGAAGCATCTGGATCTCGCCACCGGGAACGGTGCCAGGGCGGAGCCGGATGTTGCTCCATTCGTCGTAGGGCCGGAGCTGCGACAGCGTGGTGTTGGCGACGCAGGCGGGGATGGCCGCAAACGTGTCTATCTCCACGTCGTCTAGCGCGCCCAGGTCCTGGTTGACGACACCCATCATGCTCAAGTCTTGGCTTAGGTTCTGGTTCCAGTCGACAAATTGCCCAAGCGGGCTTCGCAAGTTGGCGCCCATGGCGTCCGCGAAAAGGATTTGATGTCGCGGCAAGAGCTGCGGGGTGCCAACCAACAGGGGCGTGTCTTCCTGCACGTTGTTCTCGTCGAGCACCAGTTGGCCGCTCGCGTCGAGATCGCCCAGCAGGCCGATACGCGGGTTCTGAGCCAAGGTCAGGTCGGGGATGCGAGAAGGCGCAAAGTCGATGAAGAACTGCACGGCGCCGCCCGCGACGGCAGGGTCAGACCACGGGATGCCTCCGATGGAATCATAGGAGTAGTTCATGATGCTGACGTGGTTGGGCTTGCAGTTCGCTCCCTCGAAGCCGCCATGCTGCAGCCCGAGAGAGTGACCCAGCTCGTGCAGCAAGCCTGCGCCATCGCGGCGACCGATGTAGACGATGTCCCCGAACCCGGGCGCGATACCGCCAAGGTCGTTGCTCCAGGTCGGCCCCTGCAGGACGAACCGAAAGATGCCCCGCCTCGGCGACTGTTGCAGATCAGCAACCAGCGCCAACAGGTCGGCTTCGTTCTGCGGCGCCGTGAACGCGATGCCACCTGGAGCGCCTGCCGGATCTCCGAGATCCCGCCCTGCTTCTGCGTTGATCGAGAGCGCGTCGCCGACTTGGTTCCCTGTCGCCGGGTCAACGTAGGTGCCGGCGTCCAGGTGGAGCGTGATGCCCAGCTGGTGATCGGGGTTTTCAACGCCGCCCGCATCGGAGGGAGCAAATGCGAACGCTTGCCGGACGCGGTCGATATCTGCCTGGCGCGGTTCGAAGCCGGCAAACCAGTTCATTTCGATGAAAAGATCTTTGTGTGACGGATTCGCGCCCATTTCATGCAGGAAGACATCGTCCCCTCGCGTCATGACGCCGTCACAGTTGGCGTCGTAGCCAGATGTCTCCCACACGTCCAGCAGGCCGTCTCCGTCCGAATCGGGGCCTTCAGGCGCCGGGTCGTTCACGGAAACCGTGAAGCACAGCCCACCGCTTCCGAAAACGCACTGCGGCCCCGGCGGGTTGAGCAGATCTAGCTCGAAGCTGTGATCGAGTCCCGGGTCATCTGTGGAGTCGAAAAAACTCGAGTCGCGCTCCCACTGCCGAACGCGGACTGTGACGATCGACTTGCATGCGAGGACCTCGACCGTCTCCGTGACGTCGTTCTCGACGGGCTCGGTGCACACGTTTCCTTGCTGCGGGTGGCAATTGATGCCGCAGGCCTCGATGCCGCCGAGCAGGCCCTCGGAGCAGTGCTCCAAGTTTTTCTCGCCACCGCCTTTGCCGTCAATCGTGATGCGGACGTACTGATCATTGTCGTCAGCGAATTCATTGCCAGCGGGCCGTACGTCCGTGACCGTCACCGAAATGGGGCGAACTCCGGTGGCGGCCGCCGCGCCCGCGGGAGCCAGCAGTCCACACAGCATTCCCAGCCCAACGACCCAAAGCCTGACTTTGCAACCCAACATTGTGCGCCTCCCTGACTTCACTCCAACGAATCCCGTCGTCGGCAGCTCGTCTAATCGGCCGGTCGCGCCCTGTCAATGATTGGAGTACGAGTGAGCCAACATTTACCGCCTTGTCACACACTGCCTATGGAACTGAACCCACACGAGCGATTTTGGCCAGAAAATTCGGACCGCGACTTTCGCCACATGACGGTCGCAGGAGGCCTCGGTAGCCCAAGACTCGGGGGCGAGTAGCCGAGCCGAGGTACGCGGCGACGTGCCAACCTCGCAGCATCTACCTGCGTCTATTTCTGCGCGCCCGTCCCTCCGACCCAACCGAACAGATCCTCAACGTCGCGGGTTCCCATGCGGGTTCGCGCGTACCAAGAGCACTGCTCTTCGCGCCTGCCTGCGTTCCGTGCGGCGCCCGATAGAACCCCAGGGTTCCTCGTCCGGTGGTCAGGTGGAACCGGGCGCCCGCCTGTAGCTGTGTCCGCCGCTGTGTCCGCGCCCCCCGCGAGCGCACGCCGAAGCCTCCCCCGGCTCCGGCCTGAAATCCTGCTGTCGGTCTGGCAGTCAGGAGGTCAGCGGTTCGATCCCGCTTGGCTCCACCACCCGAAAGCCTTCTGACCGCTGGTCAGAAGGCCGGTGGTCTTCATGACCGAGCGCCGGTAGGTGTGTCCGCTGTGTCCGCTGGCGGTTTCGGGCCCGAAGCAGTGTCCGCGGGTGTGTCCGCGCTGGCGGGCCTCTTCGGCTTCGATGGAGCGGGCGCCCACATCACCTGCTTAGCGAGCAAGACGTACCTGAGGGCGGTCTCAAGGCAGCAAGCGATGGGAGCTAGCGGGCATCGGCGGGGCCGGGGCGCATCAGCAGCCGCGGCTGCTCGAGGACCACGAGTTCTGGCAGCTGGTCGAGTGCGGCAAGGTCGGCGGAAGCAAAGCCTCGGACGGCGGCGGCGGCAGCTCGGGCTCGGGCGGCAGCAAGAGCACCGATCCGAATCTGCCTGCGGTCACCCAAGCCTGTGAAAGCGTGTGCGCTCTCTATGAAGCGATGTGCGGCAACGCCTGCACGGCCAACTGCGCCATCGAGCGCTTGGTCTACGGCGAGGCGTGCGATGCTCAGGGGCTGCGCTTCTACGAGTGCGCCAAGACCAGCCCGTACGACTGCGCCGAGGACAACCTGATCCTCGCCGCGACCGGCTGCCGCCAGGAGATGACCGACTACATCACGTGCTACGCGCTCGAAGGCGTCACGTGCGAACGCGAGCCGGTCCTCGACACTCAGTGCGAGGACACGCCGGACACGCCCTTCTCTCACCGCTGCGTGTCAGACGCCGTCCCCGCCGACTGCGTCCCAGCCACTGCATCCTCAAGTACAACCTGCCGAACGTCCCGATCGCGATTCACTTCGTGTTCTACACGTTCATCGGCGGCTTCTCGGCGGTGGTGGACCTGCTGCTGTTTCTGGCTTTGCTGCGCGCCGGGCTGGAGCTGCAGACAGCGACGTGGGTGGCGTTCTTCAGCGCGGCGTTCGTCAACTATTTACTGTCGATCAAGCTGATTTTCCGGCACCAAGCCAAGTATCGTACCCCTGTCGAGCCGCTGGTCTTTCTGGCGGTGGTGAGCGCGGTCGGCCTGGTCGACATGTGGAGCACGCGTTTCTTCGTCGAGCTCGGCTTTGCGGCGGCGCTGGCCAAGTCGCTGTCGACGGCGATCGGCCTGGTGCTGAACTTCGCGGGCCGCCGTTTCATCGTCTTTCCAGACAAAGTGCGCGGCGACTGGAAGCCGCAAAACAGCGACTGAACGCGCTGCGCCGTCCGCAGCCGCTACTTGAAGTTGACCTCGTCCAGCCAGAGCTCGAACGGCGCACTTTCTTCATCGACGATGAAAGCGATCATGAACGAAGCCGTGCCCGAAGGCTCCGCGACTTCCGGCGGTTTCATGTCGGCGAACGCGACCTCGTAGTCTTGCCACGTGGGGCCGACGGCGACGCTTGCCACCTGCCAGGGCTTGCCGGCGGCCAGCGCGCTGAAGTAATCGGCATCGAGCGGCCGGCGCACGCTGACCAGGATCTCGGCCTCCCTCGTGGCTTTGGCAGAGAAGCGCACGGCGCTCGCCGGGCCCAGCACGTCGAAATGATTGTGCGTGCTGATCACGGCTTGCACGGGCGAGTCGGCCAGCACGACGTGCACGACCTTGTCGGCCGCCATGCCCTCGGCCGACAGCATCGGCCCAAGCGGGTCTCCCGGCTTACCAACGAACCAGGGAACATTGTCGTCGAGGTTCAGCTCCTGCAGCCACTCCGGCGCGTCCATCGGCGCGGCGGCGCCCGAGCCGGCCCTGCCGCCCGTCGCCGTGCCGCCCGTCGCCGTGCCGCCCGTCGCAGCGCTCCCGCCGGGGTTACCCTCGTCGTTGGCGTTCGCGCGCGTGCTGCCCCCGCAACCCACCAGCAACGCCGCCAATGCCCAGACCTGCCACATGCAGCCAGTATAGCGGGCGAATCGACGGGGGGCCATCGCTTCGTGGCGGGCTGCCCCACTGGGCAAAGGCGGCCACTCACCCTCCGCGATGGGCATGGAAACCATGGAACTCCATCGCGGACGTTTGATCGACCACCTGCAGCTGGTGGTCACGGCCTGGAGCGCAGCAAGCGCTTCTATTTGGCAGTGCTGGGCGCTCTCGGCATCCCGCTGGGCGGCTCGGAGGCGAGCTTTTTCTGGTTCGACGAGCTGTTCGTCTCCAGCCAGGACAGCCCAGCGG
>JAYUYU010000068.1:0-3050 GCA_043752365.1 Myxococcales bacterium
AGATTGGCGGCTCGGCCGACAATTTCTTGGGGTTCTTCGCGGCGCCCGCGCTGTTGGCCGCTGCGCGCGCCCTCAAGCGCTTCGACCTGCGTTGGTGCGCGCTGCTCGGTATCGCGCTGGGCGGTCACATGCTGGTCAAGTACCAGGCCGCGTACCTGATCTTCGGCATGGGCGTGGCAACGCTGGTCAGCTTTTGCGTGCTGGCCGTGCGCCGTCTGCTCAGCGAGCGTCGCCTCGCTGCCGCGGGTAACTGGCCGAGCTATGCAGCGCTGCTCAAAGGGGCCGTAACCATCGGCCTTGCCATGGCACTCGTCAGCTCCCCGCACTTCGCGAAGAACGCCGTTTTCTATAACAACCCGGTCTACCCGTTCGCGACTCACTTCTTCAAGTCGACCTACCCACCGCCAGTACCTGGCTTCTACGAAGAGAAGTCCACCAAGGCGCCCTTTCTGCCTCAGTATTCCGGGTTGCGTCGTCAAGCTTGGGCGCTCGGCAAAGTCTTTCAATATTCGCTCTCGACCGCCAATCGCAACCTCACGAAGCATCGGCCGTACATGGGCGCGCTGTTCTCGCTGCTCTTGCCTTGTGCGCTGTTCGTGCCGAGGCGTCGCCGCGTGTTCTTCACGGCGGGCATTACCGCGCTGGCCTTCATGCTGTGGGCCAACACGGCGGCCAACGACCGCTACCTGATCTCGTTCTACGATCTGTGCATCGGCACGGCGCTAGCCCTGATGGTGAAGGTGTGGGAACTCGGCTGGCTAGCGCGCCTCGGGCTGTCGCCGCTGGTGCTCTTGCAGCTGGTGTGGGGTGGGGACGCCATGCTCCTGTACGGCAAGAAGCAGCTCGACGCCGGCATCAACCTCGCCACCGAAGGCTACTCCGGTAGCTACGACGAGCGCTTTAGCGCCAAGTCGGTGCAACTACAGATCACGAAGGCGACGCCTAAAGACGCGGTCATCCTGTCGCGTAATTGGAAGGGCTTGCTCGGTCTCAATCGTCTGGTGCTGAGCGACGTCCAGGCCAATCAAGACTACGTCGTCTACTCTAACCTAAAGGACCCGCGCGATTTTTACGACCTCTTGAAGGCGCGCAGCGTCACTCACTTGATGTATCCGCGCAGCGAGCGTCGCCCAGGTCGCTGGAATAATACGCTGTTGTTTGCCGAAATTTTCCGGCGCGGTCCGTCCCCCAAGCGCATCGGCAAGATGCAGCTGAACGAGCTGCCGCGCGAAGCCCCGCCACGCTCGACGCCGTACCTGGTGCTCGTCTCCAGTCAGCGCGAATACCCAGACGGCATCTACAAGCTCGAGCAACTGGACGTCGACTACCGCGACCCCGCCATGTTCACGCCCAAGCCAGTGCCATTCAAAGCCGCCTCCGGAGGCGAAGCCGCGGAGCTCGTGAAAGACCTACAAGCCGTGGTGACGTGTCGCGGACGCTTGCCGCGCGGCTGGTCCAAAGCCTTGCTCGAAGGCTTCGAAAGCATCGAAAGCTTCGACGGCTGTGAGTACTATTTGAGGCGCTTGTGAGCGGGCCCTCCGCAGCTCGGTCCGCGTCGGCCTCGCCAGCAACCGCGGCCAGAATGCAAACCTGGACCCGCGACGCTTGGGGCAGCTTCAAGCGCGCTTCGCCGGACCTGCGTTGGTACTGGCTGGCGATGGCCGCCGTGTTGCTGCTCGGCGTGTTCCTGCGTCTGAACGGCTACCTTGGCCCGCAGATCTCGCTGTGGCTCGACGAAGCGCTGTGGGCGCCGCGCTTCGTCGACAAGCCGCTCTTGTCGCTCGGTATTCGGCCTATCGGCTTCGTTTGGCTTACTCGCCTCTTCGCCTCGTGGTTCGGGGCCACCGAGCTCACATTTCGATTCCTCCCTCAAGTAGGCGCACTCGGCTCGCTGGCGCTGATGCCCTACGTCGCATCACGGCTGCTAGAAGCGCGCCTGCCGCGACTCCTGCTGGTGCTGCTGTTCGCGATCCATCCAGCGCTCGTCGACTTCGCCAAGGAGTTCAAGCCGTACTCGCTGGAAGTCCTGGTGCACCTGCTACCCATCGCGCTTTTTCTGCGCTTCGAGCAGACCGGCCGCACGCGCGTGATCTACGCGCTGCTCGCCTACCTACCGCTCGCGTTTCTGTTTGCTTACAACATCGCGTTCGCGTTTCCTGGTCTGCTGCTGTTGGCGCTGCGGGCCGCGTGGCGGTCGGAGAGCCGTCGTCGGCTGGTCGTCGCCACGCTGCTGAGCGGTGCGCTGTGCGCCGGCGTGCCGGCGGTTGTCTACAAGCTGGCGCTCAGCAAGGTCACGACTGCAGAACGCACCGAGAGCTATTGGGGCAAGAAGTACGACGTCTTCTACCTTCCGAGCGACGAACAAAGCAGGGTGGACTGGACGGCCCAGAAGTACGGCGACCTGGCCGCGTTGATCGGCCTCCGGCGAGAGCTGTGGAGCGATCCGGGGCGGTTGCCAGCTCGAGTAGCCGCGGAGCTCGGCTCTGTCGATCGCTGGTTGTGGATTGCGTTCAGCGTGGCTGGCCTCGTAGCGTTGTGGCGCAAGCAGCGCCATCAGCTGCTGCTTTTGTTCGCGCCGCTACTGGTGTTGGTGCTGGTGAACGCGCTGAGCAAGTGGCCGTTCGGAGCTTTCCGTACGAACATATTCATGAGCGCGTACTTGTTTCCGGTGCCGCTGCTCGGGCTCGAGCTACTGGCAACCGGCAAAGTTTGGAGAGAGCGAGCCTTGCTCGGCGCCGTGCTGCTGACCTGCGTCGTGCCGGGCTTTCTGTTCGGCTTCGACTGGCACGGTCACAAGCGCACCTGGACGCGCGACCACTACCAGCGACAAGTGATCGAAAGGCTCTACGACCTGCGCCAGGCGCAGCTGCGCGAACAGCCCGACGCGCCCCGCGCCCCGTTGGTGCTCGATCTGCACACGTACGAGTCGAACAACTACTACGTGCGGACGCACCCGACGTTCAGCGCCAAGTACGGCCCCTTCTTCGAACGCAACTTCGCCATCGAAAAGGTCGGCTCCAACGCGGTCGTAAGGAAGGTCCAGCAGCGCC
>JAYUYU010000069.1:0-3047 GCA_043752365.1 Myxococcales bacterium
CTCGGGGTAGCGACACAAATCGTTGCCGGCGCCGTCGCGCCACGCGACGCGATCGTCGAGCGCGTGCTGGCCCCGCTTTTGGACCCCAGCGGTTTTGGAGCGGCCGGGCGGGGCGAGGGAGCCGGCTTCTTGCTCGTTTCGGAGCTGAAAATAGCCACGGCGTGTGCGAGCGCGCTGGCCGAGGTGCGCGGGCGCTTCGCAGGCCAGCTGCTTGGCGAGGGGTGGGCAGCTTTGCCCGGGCCCACGGGGTGCGCCGGTGTCGTGCTCGGAGTCGCGGGTCAGGAGCTGCGTAGCGCGCTCGACGCCTCGGCATGGAGCGCTGCCGCCCGCACCGACTTGACGAGTGACCACGGCTACCACGAGGCGCTCGGCGCGGTGGCGCTGGCCGTGGGAGTCGAGCTCGTGGCAGCGGGTCAGCTCGACAGCGTTTTGGTACTGTCTGGCGCTTTGCGGTCTTTCACGGCGACGCTGCTGGGGCGCGTCGACGCCGGAGGGTAGAGCAGGATGGGCGCGGCAATCGTCGCTTTTGGTGCGGTTTCGGCGCTCGGCGAGGGTCAGGCGGCGTTCGACGTCGGAGGTGTGGGACAGCCAGCGCGCAGGGCTTGGTCAACGCGCTTGGGCGGCAAGCCGTTCGCTCGTGCAGCCGCTTGCGGCGCCGCACGAGCCGACCGCCCTCGGGCCTTGCTGGAGCTCGGTCTGAGCCAGTTGGCGTCGCAGTTGAGCCAGCGCCAGCCCGAATGGCGACGCCGCCGCGTCGGCGTTATCATCGGCACCTCCAGCGGGGGCTTTGCGGCGCTGGAGCGCTGTCTGCCTGGAAGCTCCGACCCCGACCCCGCCAACTGGGAAAAAAGTGCGTACTTTGCGCCGTTAGCGGGCGTTTCCGCCTGCCTCGGCTGCGAGCCGCGCCGCTTGGTGTCGCTCTACGCGGCCTGCGCGTCCTCGACGTTGGCGCTCGGCCTTGGCCTGCGTTGGCTCGAGCTCGACGAAGTCGACTTGGTAGTGGCCGGTGGCTACGACGCCGAAAGCGACTGGGTCTGCGCCGGCTTCGACGTGCTGAAAGCGACGAGCAGCGGCCTGCCCCGACCGTTTCGCGTCGAGCGTGATGGCATGGCACTCGGGGAGGGCGTGGCGCTGCTGGCGCTCAGCCGCGAGCCAGGGGCAGTTCACGGCTTCGTCAGCAGCTTCGCCGCCACGACGGATGCGGTACACATCACCGCCCCGGACCGCTCGGGACAAGCCTTGGCGCGTGCGGCCAAAGGCGCGCTCGACGCCGCGCAGCTACGCCCTTCGGACATCGGTTTCGTGAGCGTCCACGGGACGGGCACGTCGTTCAACGATGCGGCCGAGGCGGCGGCACTGAACGACGTTTTCGGTGAGCAAGCCGCGAGGCTACGCTTGCACGCCTTCAAGTCGGTTGTCGGCCACACGTTGGGGGCAGCGGGGGCGCTCGAGTCATTGGCCGCGCTGTCGGCGCTGGGGCACGGCGTAGCACCCGCCTCTGCCAGCTCGGGCGCGGCCATGTCCGAGCTCGCGGCGGAGTTGCTGGACGTCAACGTGGCGAGCGACGCCGAGCATTGTCTCAAATTTTCCACCGCCTTCGGAGGGGCGAACGCGGCGCTCGTGCTCTCGCGCCGCGCGGGCCCGGTCGCGCCGCGAGCTCGTCGCCCGGTGTACGTGGTCGCTGCGGGCACGGCGTGCTTCCTGCTCGACCAGGCGAGCTTGGCTGGCCTGTTGGTGGCGCCCATCGAACGGCTGCCTCGCTCGGACGTGCTCTCCAGCCTTGCAGTGGCGGCCAGCGCCGAAGCGCTGCGCGCCGCTCGGAGACAGGGCTTCGCCCTCGACCGAGAGCGCACGGGCGTGGTCGTTGGCAGCGTCGGCGCGACTCTGGAAGCGAATGCGGAATTCGCTGCGCGCCTACTGTCACGTGGGCGCGAGCACGCCGAGCCGCGACGCTTTCCTGGCACATCGCCCAACGCTGGCGCGGGGCACGTCGCGATTGCTTTCGGCTTGGGCGGCCTGTCACACGCCGTGGGTGCTGGACCCGAGGCGGCGTGCGAGGCGTTGGAGGTGGCGCGTGACTGGCTAGCGGCCGGCGACGCGGACGCGCTGTTGGTCGTCGCCGCCGAGCAGGCAGGCAGCACGGCCCGCCAGGCACTCGAGGCGCGGGGGCTAGCCGCGCCAGACCAGGGCGGCGTTGCGTTGCTGCTGGCCACGACGCCAGCGGGGCGCATCTTGGACGATTCCCTCCTGGTTGACGCTCGCCGGCTGGTTCGGGAACGAGGAAATAGCGGCTTTCGGGGCCTCGAGGCCTTCTGTCGAGCAGTTGGCTTGCCCGGCCCCGTGGGTTTTGGCAGTGTGCGCCCGTCGGAATAGCCCCAGGCTTGCCGGCGTTTTGACCCACCGTGAAGCCCTTGTCTGCCTCCCTCAAGCTCTGTTCAGGCCTCGCGCTGCTGACGTTCGTCGGCTGCAACCACGACTACATCCCGAACACGCAGGTGGAGGACTCCGACTTCAATCGCGACGTCATCTCTTACTGCGAAAGTTACCGGCACGCCGTCGAGCGCCGTAACACCCAGCAGCTCGTAAAAATGGCGGACGCCAAGTACTACGAGGACGGCGGCACAGTCGACACGAGCGACGACCTCGACCTCTCCGGCCTTACCGAGTACTTGCGTAAAGAGTTCAGCAAGACGACGGCAATCCGCTACGAAATTTTCTACCGCGACATCAGCATCGGCCGCAGCAACCAGGTGTTCGTCGACTACACCTACAGCGCCAGCTACAAAGTGCCAACGCCCAGCACCGGCGCCTCGGACCCATCGCGGACGCCAGGCCCGACCGAAGTGTGGCGTCGCCGCGTGGCCGACAATCGGCTCGAACTCGTGCGAAGCGGCAGCACCTTCCGCATCCTGTCTGGCATGTGAGGCGGCGGACGCTGCTGGGGCTCGTGCCTCAGCGCGTCAGGATGCTGCAGCTCACGCCGTCGAGTCGCCGCAGCACCTGGCCGTCGCTGCTCACGACCTCCCAAACGGGGCGTGCCTGTTGCT